>CAZHHS010000001.1:0-42531 GCA_964532395.1 uncultured Desulfobacterales bacterium
GCTCAATCGGATCGGCCAAATCCGAACCAAATCCGAGCGCCCATTCTGTGAAGTTGTTTTTGCACGAGCCCTAAGGGGTTACGCAGAGGGCACGTGGCGGAAAGACCGGAGTGCTGTACCTATAAGGTGGTTTCCAGCAGGTGGGGCCAGTCCAGCCGGGAAAAGGAGTTGCTCAGACAGTGGTCATCGGCGAGGAGATGAAAGGCCAGATTTTTCAAGACGTCATGGGCTCTGCGGTGAACGGGCATCCACGGGACCACTTCGTCGTTGTATCCGTGGTAGATGATAACGGGGAGGGAAAGTTTTCCTGTGGGACGGAGTGAAAACTTATACCAGGAGAGCGCGGGGGCCAGAAGAATCAATTTCCGGACCCAATGCGGGTGTTTTTGGGCAAATAAAAGGGCCATGACTCCACCGTAACTCGATCCCACGCAGATAATGGAACGGTGCCCAGTCAAAACGTTTTCCAGCCGAACCATTCGCTGGTCGAGATCTCCCCGAAAGTCCGGGATCATCATTTCAGGGTATCTGGAACGAAAAAACCGGGCCTTGGTTCCCTGGGCGCTTCCTTGAAGACCGTGAATGAAGATGCGGGTCGGCGTCACGGGCAGGGTGCCTTACGGTTGCGGTGAGTCATGGGAGAGCTCGGTATCGGCAGGAACGACTTGCGGACCCAGGATAACGGCGATCCACCGGGTTTCTTCCCGGCTATCCAAGGCGATTTTGGCCGTCATGGTTAGTGGAACCGCCAGTAACATGCCCACCGGACCCAATACCCAGCCCCAAAAGAGCAAAGAGAGAAAGACGACCAAGGGGGAGAGCCCCAAGCCCCGTCCCATAAAGCGGGGTTCGATGAGATTACCCATAAGTAGGTTGATGACCAAGTATCCGGCTGCCGCTCCGATGGCCCTGACCAGTCCCAGTTGTACAATTGCCAGGAGTACCGGGGGAATGGCGGCGATGATGGAACCGATATTGGGGACATAATTCAGTGCGAAGGCCAGCAAACCCCAAAGGAGCGGATAGTCAACACCTAAAATAGTTAACCATGCGGCGGCGAGAAAACCTGTGACAAGACTGGTAACCGTCTTAATGGCCATATAGTGTTTTACATCTCCTATGAATTTATCCAGGTAGGCCTGAGATGTTTGGGGGTTGCGCCAAACGGAGTCGATCTTGGCGGGAAAACTTGATGCCTCCATGAGCATGAAAATGACGGTCATGAGAATGAGGAAACCGTTGGTGAGGACATTGCCCAGGCTGTTCAAGACATTGCCCACCAACTTCATGGCCGCCGCCGGGTTGAATACATCCTTCAAGGCAAGTTTCGACGTCTTTATGCCGTGGTGGTCCAGCCAGGCAATAATGGCGGTTCGCTGGTTTTCCAGCTTGGACTCATACAGGGGGATATCTTGGGAAAAGTCCTTTATGGAGGTTCCGATCAGACTTACAAACACCAAGCCCACCCCAAGCACGCCAAGTACCACGATGATTAATCCCAACCACCGGGGAAGACCTTTGCGTTGCATCCAAAGCATGGGCGGGGCAGTCACGATCGCGATGAATATCGCCAGGAGAAACGGAACCATAATGGCTTTGGAGGCCTGCACGCCTGCGACGATGACCACAAGCCCTGCCAGGGTGATGACGACGTGATTGGCTTTCATACCTCTCCGGCACGTATACAGAGGACGGAAACGATGTCAAGCAGTTTCTTGTCCCGGGTATCTGTGAGTTACAAGTCGGAAAAGGGAGTTGCGGTAGACAAGTCGTTGCGTTTGTATTAAAGGATATATGTCACTGGGGACATAATATATCAACACGTTGAAATCGGAGGTAGACATGAAAAAGCGTTTGGTTTGGATGGTTATTGTCGGGGTTGTCGTATGGGGCTTGTCGGTGTCCGGGGCGTTTTCCCAATCACTTATGATGGCGACGACCACGAGTACGGACAACACGGGACTTTTGGACCAGCTGGCGCCCTTGTTCCAAAAGGACATGGGTATCGAATTGAAATGGACCGCTGTCGGTACGGGGAAGGCACTCAAAATGGGGGAAAACTGTGATGTGGATATACTCTTGGTCCACGCGCCGCCTGCCGAAAAGGCGTTCGTAGCCAAGGGCTTTGGTGTGGATCGAAAAGAGGTGATGTACAATGACTTCGTGATTATAGGCCCACCGGGTGATCCCGCCGAGGTCAAGGGGATGAAAGTGGCCAAAGCGATGACAACCATTGCGGATAAAGGGGCGGTTTTTGTAAGTCGAGGAGACAACTCCGGGACGAATAAAAAGGAACTCTCCTTGTGGCAGGCGGCCGGGCTGGCCGTCCCCGACAAGGCGGACTGGTATGTACAGACCGGTCAGGGGATGATCAAAACCATCCTGGTTGCTGAAGAACGTGACGGGTATACCATGACCGACCGAGGGACATACATCAAATATGAGGCGAACCAGAAGGGCACCCCCCCTTTGGTGATTCTCGTGGAAGGGGATGCTTGCCTCTTCAACCAATACAGTGTGATAGCCGTGAATCCAAAGCGTTGTGAATCGGTTGCATACGATTCGGCCACAACCTTCTCCAGCTGGATTACATCACCGGAGGTCCAAAAGATTATCGGTGACTTCAGATTGTTGGGAAAACAACTTTTTACTCCGAACGCTCAATAGGAACACACGGGCTGCTTGGCCGGGACGTCGTTAAGGCATGGAATACATTTTAGAAGGGCTCCTTCAGGCCTTAACCCTTCTCGGTTCGGGACACGAAGAGACGTATTCGGCAATTCGGGTCACCGTCTCGGTATCGATGTTGTCCATTACCGCCAGCCTTCTTATCGGCGCACCGTTGGGGTTCTTCTTGGGGTATGCCCGATTCAAAGGTCGACGGGTCATTCGGACCATTGTGGACACCCTCCTTTCTTTCCCCACCGTGGTCATCGGTCTGTTGGTTTACGCCCTGGTGTCCAGGCGGGGACCACTCGGAGACCTGGGGTTGCTCTTTACCCTTCCCGGCATTGCGATAGGGCAGACCATATTGGGAGTTCCGATCATCGTGGCCATGACAGCCACGGCCGTTGAGAACCTGGATAGACGACTAAAGTTTACCCTCATGACGCTCGGAGCCGGGCCCCGCCAGATTTTGCTAACCACCTTGTGGGAGGCACGCTTCAGCCTCATGCTGGCGGCGGTTGCGGCTTATGGTCGCATTGTTTCCGAAGTCGGCATTTCCATGATGGTGGGAGGCAATATCAAATGGCATACCCGAACCATTACTACGGCGGTGGCCCTGGAGACGGGGAAGGGAGAATTCGCCATGGGAATTGCTCTGGGAATGGTGCTCATGATCATCGCATTGGCGGTCAATCTGTTCCTTCTGGGGCTCAGAAAGCGGGTTAACCAATGAAGCGGCAAAGTCACGATGTCCCCTCGTATCGGCTGGAGGGCGTGTCCCAGGACTATGCCGGAAAGACCGTCCTGAAGATTGACTCGCTTTCAATCGAGCGACGCAGCATCACCGGGATTGTCGGTCCCAACGGCAGCGGTAAGAGTACCCTGTTAAGAATTCTCGCCTTTCTGGAAGAACCGGTCCGGGGCCGGGTATTCTTTGATGGGTGTCCGCGCTCCGCCGCCCAGGGCAGGGCCGGGGGCAAGGTGACGATGATGCCCCAAGAGCCCTACCTGTTGAAACGGTCTGTGGAAAACAACGTGGCATACGGGTTGAAAGTCCGAGGGGTGAAAGATTGGCGTAATCAAGTTAAGGAAGTATTGAACAGGGTCGGGTTGTCCCCTGAACACTTTTCCCGGCGTCCCTGGTACGAGCTTTCGGGGGGCGAAGCGCAACGAGTAGCTCTGGCTGCCAGACTGGTGTTGCGACCCCGAGTGCTTTTGTTGGATGAACCGACGACCAGCCTGGATGCGGAAAGCGCTGAACGTATCAAAGCAGCCGTTCGGGCAGCAAGAAAAGAGTGGAAGACCACCCTTGTGGTAGTGAGTCATGACACGAAATGGCTCGATACCCTTTGTGATCAAATTCTCTTCATGGCCTACGGAGAGTTGGAAGCGGTTCGATAGGGTTTCCCGTCGAGGGCTATTAACCTTAGGCCGGCGGCACCCAACGCCCTTTGGCGGCATCGTAACACCAGCTGTTGTAGAGGGCTGCCTTGGAAGAGAATTTTGGGTTTTTGGCCCAGTTCAGGAGCTGGGCATGGGCCTCGTTGATACGGACGAAACGGCTGCGCATGCCGCCTTTGTCCGGATGGTGTTGTTTGGCTTTTTTTCGATAGGCCGATTTCAGTGATTCCACCCCGTTACCGGACAAAATCTGCTCCTTGGTCAGTTTTAAAAGCTTCAGGGCCCGGGTCTGAGCCTCGTTCAGTTGGGGCCTCTTTTTGGACACAGGGACAACCGTGTTCAGGGGGATGTCTTTGCGAAGGGTTTCATCCAGCAGATGTTGTGACGCCCACCAACTCGAACCGGTTTCGTTTTCCTTCCGGTACCATTGCCGACCGGCATGATCAACCATTTGCAGTAGTTCATCGGCCACTTTGCCGGCCCCATTTCGTTGCCACACAAACCGGGAGACGACCTCCGAACCGACGGGTAACACATCCAGAATCAGGATGCTTGAGGTGTAGGAAAAAGCGGCGTATCGGCAACGCAAGGCCTGTAAGAGTCCTGTGCAGATGTAGAGTGCAAAATCGAGGCGTTGTTTGCATTTGTCACTACAATACCGCCGTCTTCGCTTGGGCAGGGGGGTACACCCACAGGCGAGGCAGATGCGTCCACCCATATGGTTTTGTACCGCCGGCAGGTCGTTTCGAGCAGCCTCTTTGATACCGTCTTCTTTCACCATATATTCGTCCACTTTTCTCCGACAGGCTCCTAGGAAGTCCCCTGGGTAGCCGCCATCAGGTCTGAAACAGTAACGAGCGCCGTGGCGGTGGCTACGTTTTCCCGTAGCGCTTCCATACCTCCTTCCTGACGGTCCACCAGAGCCACTGCCTGTTCCACCAGGAGACCTTCCGCACGGGCTCGTTTTATGGCCTTTATGGCCGACCCGCCGGTGGTGATGACGTCTTCCACGATGACCACGTGTTGTCCCGGAGCCAAGTCGCCCTCGATCCAACGGATGATACCGTGGGACTTTTGTGTCTTGCGGATGGAAAAGGCCTTTAACGGCCTCTTTTCCAGGTACGAGGCAAAAGCGGTTGCCATGGCTACCGGATCGGCGCCGAAAGTAAGGCCGCCGACGCCCGCCACATGGGTGTCCTTAATGCACTCCAGTACCAGATGTCCTACCAGAAACATCCCTTTGGGATGTAAGGTCGTGGGCTTACAGTTAACATAATACCGGCTCTGGCGGCCGGAGGCCAGCCTGTATATCGGTTTCTCGTCGTGCATAAACGACTTTCGGCAAAGCATTTCAATCAGTTGAGTCTTCATGGGTACCTCGTAAACAGTGGGAATATTCCACTCAATGACAGCGCCCACATGGTAACACGCCGGGGGGGTCCTGACAATACCCAGGCGGTGCCCTTTATTCGCTTATGACATTGTGCTATGAGGTTCTCGATCTATTGGCAGACCGGCCGTCCTGCGCAGGAGCAACCGACGGGTCCGGGCGGTAAATAGGGGGCGGGTGGCATTATTTATGGAGAACGACTTAAGACAACCGAGCAAATGGCTGGTCTTCTCCTTTGTGGGTATCGGCATCTTTATGTCCACTTTGGACAGCAGTATCGTCAACGTGGCCCTGCCGACGATCATGGAAGACTTCAATGTAACTTTGTCCACAATGGAATGGGTGGTGATGATCTACTTGCTGACCGTTTCCGCGCTTTTGCTCAATTTTGGAAGACTGAGTGATATTCGAGGCAGGCGATGGGTGTATAGCCGGGGTCTGATCGTTTTTTCCATTGCTTCTCTGCTTTGCGGCCTTGCTCAAAGCGCGCCCTGGCTGATTGCTTTTCGACTTTTGCAGGGTGTGGGTGCTTCCATGATCATGGCCTGCACGCCCGCCTTGATCGTAGATACCTTTCCGGCTTCCCAACGTGGCAAAGCGCTCGGTATGGTGGGGACCGTTGTCGCTGCCGGACTAACGACGGGTCCCGCCTTGGGTGGGGCGTTGTTGCATCTGTTTTCCTGGCCCTTTATTTTCTATGTCAATGTGCCCATCGGGCTGGTGTCCGCCTGGGTTATCTCCAGGCTTCTTCGCGGGAGCCACGCTGATAAAGGCGTTGAAGAACAGTTTGATTGGGTAGGGGCGTTGTTGCTGGTGTTGTCTCTTGCCGCTTTGTTGGTTTGCCTCAGTCATGGATATGCCTGGGGGTATGCATCCCCTCGGACCCTTACCCTGGCGGTTATAGGGCTTGTCTCGTTGGGGTTTTTCATCCGTGCGGAAAAGCGGGTTCCCTGTCCCGTCATGGATCTCTCTTTGTTTACCATTCGTTTGTTTACGATGCCCGTGGCGAGTGCCGTGACCCTGTTCATTACCCTTTTTGCCGTGGTATTCCTCATGCCTTTTTATCTGGTGCATCCGTGCGGATTCGGCGTAGACACGGTGGGAATGATCATGGTGACCCCATTTGTATTTCTTTTCTTTCTTTCCCCCCTGTCCGGGTGGATCTACGACTTCCTGGGATCCAGGTTTCTTTGCACGACGGGGATGATCTGTTTGGCTGCTGGGCTTTTTGCCCTGTCGGCACTCGCGGCATCGACGTCGATCACGCAGATTCTTTGGCGTTTGGCCTTGATCGGAATCGGAACGGCGGTCTTTTTACCACCGAACAGTTCTGCGGCCATGACGGCCGTACCGGTGGCCCGCCGCGGAACGGCCGCGGCCACGGTGGCCATGGCCCGTAACCTGGGTATGGTGGTCGGCGTCGCGCAAGCCGGGGCCATTTTCAATAGTACGTTTTACCGTCTCAGCGGTGGGGAGACCTTCCGGAGTTACACGGATTCTTTGGAGTCGGCCTTCATGTCGGCATTCAGGTTGTCCCTGCTAGCCGCCGCGGGTGTGGCGATCATCGGTGCCGTCTTGGCGCTGATGCGGGGTAAGGGATAGATGCGATACCCCGGCACCAGCGTTGATACGGTGAGCCAAGACCGGAAAAAAGACGATTGCCGGTCGGGCAAGGCATCCAAATACCCAAGGCCTGGACCTAAAGGCAAGATAGTGATATGGGTTAAAGAAAATCCCCGTATTTGGGAGCAACGTTTAGCAAGGAGCATCACATGGCGGACATCGATCTTTCTCAGCTTGGGCCGGTACTCGATTCTTATAGAAACAAGAAAGGGGTCCTAATTCCCCTATTACAGGACATCCAGGAAACCTTCGGCTATGTTCCGCCCGAGGCAGTGGAGCTGATCTACGAAGAATTCGGAATTCCCGCTGTTGATACGTACGGGGTCCTCACTTTCTACTCGCAGTTTTATCTCACACCACGGGGAAAACATACGATACGGGCTTGCCAAGGGACGGCGTGCTATATAATGGGAGGTCGGGAAATCCTGGAACAACTAAAGACCACCCTGGACGTTTCGGTCGGGGAAACAACGCAGGACGGGATGTTTACTCTGGAAACGGTGGCTTGTTTGGGATGTTGTGGCATGGCCCCGGTGATTAATATCGATGACAAGCTTTACGGAAAGTCTTCGATTGCCAAAAGTAAAGTGTTGGTAGAGGAATGCCGGTGCAAGGAATGATTGCCGCGGAAATACGCAATTGAAAGAGGATACGTGAATGGCGAACAGGATTTTGATCTGCACGGGTTCCAGCGGGATTTCCGCCGGCGCTCTGGATGTGGCGGAAGCATTTGAAAGGGAACTGGCCCGCCAGGGCCTCGCGAGCGATTATGAGGTGGTTAAGGTGGGGGACAGAGGCCTTTTCCGGGACGTCCTCGTCGATATCGTATTGGAAGATAACCAGCGGGTGACCTACGAATATGTGACCGCAGAGGATGTTCCCGCCATTGTGACACAACACCTTCGAGAAGGGGTGTATGTCGAAAATCGGCTGGCCGGCGAGGATTATGAACGGTTTTTTGAGGGGCAAATGCGGGTCGTCCTTGCCAACTGTGGAGAGATTGATCCGGAACGTATAGACCAATACCGGGCCGGTGGTGGCTATGAGGCCCTGGTTCAGGCCCTACAGATGACGCCTGATGAAGTAATAGCTGAAGTGAAGGATTCCGGCCTCGGCGGTCGGGGTGGCGCCGGGTTTAGTACGGGGTTGAAGTGGCAGTTTGCCCGGGCGGCACCGGGGGACATTAAATATATGATTTGTAACGCCGACGAAGGCGATCCGGGCGCATTTATGGACAGGAGCGTCCTGGAAGGCGACCCCCATGCGGTATTGGAGGGGATGGCCATCGGTGCCTATGCCATGGGCTCTTCGGAGGGATATATCTATTGTCGGGCGGAGTACCCCTTGGCGCTGAAGCGTCTTGACATTGCCATTGATCAAGCCAAACAGGAGGGCTTGCTCGGCCCGAATATTCTGGGAACGGATTTTTCTTTTGAGGTGTCGATTGTTCAGGGTGCCGGTGCCTTTGTTTGCGGCGAGGAAACGGCTCTCATGGCCTCGATTGAGGGCCAGCGGGGCATGCCCCGGGTACGGCCGCCCTTTCCGGCGCAAAAGGGCTTGTATGGCAAGCCGACAAACATCAACAATGTTGAGACCCTGGCCAATGTCAGGCATATCATTACCCGAGGGGCCGGATGGTTCGCCGGTATCGGTACCGACAAATCAAAGGGGACCAAGGTGTTTGCCTTGGCGGGAAAGATCAAAAATACGGGCCTGGTGGAGGTTCCAATGGGAACCTCTATCCATGACCTTGTGTTCGGTCCCGGAGGTGGCCCGCTAAACAAGCGGGCGGGGGTAAAAGCGGTGCAAATGGGTGGGCCCTCCGGCGGATGTATTCCCGCCGACCTGCATGATCTGTCCATCGACTATCAATCGATTAATGAAACCGGGGCGATCATGGGTTCAGGCGGCATTATTGTGGTGGATGCCAAGACGTGTATGGTGGACGTGGCGCGATACTTCCTTAACTTCACGGTGGAGGAGTCGTGCGGCAAGTGTGTTCCGTGTCGTGTCGGCCTCAAGAGACTCCACGAAGTGTTGACGGAAATCACCGAAGGACGAGGTACCCCAGAGCAGATCGATTTTCTCCAAAGCATGTCCGAGACGATCAAAAATACCTCCCTTTGCGGTCTGGGAAACACGGCTCCCAATCCGGTGCTCACCACGCTGAGGTACTTTCGGGATGAATATGAAGCGCATGTCGAGCAACAGGAATGCCCGGCCCATGTTTGTACGGCCTTGTTACACTTTGAGGTGGATGAAACCAAGTGTACGAAGTGTGGGCGGTGTGCCCAGGTGTGCCCGGCGGAGGCCATCACCTGGAAGAAGAAGTCGTACGCCAAGATCGACAAAGAAAAATGTATCAAATGTAAATCCTGTATATTGGCCTGTGAGTTTATGGCGATCCGGTGAGGAAATGGAAAAATGGTTACCATCAATGTAGACGGCAAAGATATTCAAGCGGAAGCCGGTGCCACCGTCCTGGAGGCATGTCTCGGTGCAGGCATTTATATTCCCAATTTATGTTACCATCCGGACTTAGAGCCGTTGGGGGCGTGCCGGCTCTGCGTGGTGGAAATCGACGGCATGAGAGGTTTACCGCCGTCGTGCACTGTTCAGGCCACGGAGGGGATGCTCGTTCGAACGGATACGGAAAAACTGAGGCAACTGCGACAGGATCTGATATGGTTGCTCCTTACCGAATGTCCCGAAGACGGGTTGCGAGAAGGAACCCAGTTCAAGAAGGTCGTCGATTATATCGGTTTTAGAGATGTACTGCCCGGGTTCGTTCCTGAACGAAAGCAGGTTCCCGTACACGAAGATGACCCCCTGTTTATCCGGGATCTTAATTTGTGTATTCTCTGCGGGCGCTGTCATCGGGCCTGCAAAGAGATTAGAGGCATCAGCGCCATCGGCCTGGCCAATCGGGGTATTAAAAGTTATGTGGCTACCAGTTATGATAGGCCGTTGCGGGAAACGGTGTGCCGTTTTTGTGGGGCATGTGTGGAAGTGTGTCCGACCGGGGCTTTGCGAGAAAAAGAGCCGGTGGATGCCCAAAATCGTGAAAAGACCCTGGTTCCTTGTCGGGTGGCCTGTCCCGCCGGTATCGATGTGCCCCGGTATGTCAACCTGATCGCCGAGCAACGGTATCAAGATGCGTTGAACGTCATTCGGGAAAAGGTGCCGTTTCCCTTGTCGTTGGGGTGCGTGTGCCCGCATCCGTGTGAGGACGTCTGCCGCCGTCGTGAAGTCAATGAAGCTATCTGCATTAAGGATCTCAAGCGATATGTGGCCGAGATCGATTCCGGCGATTGGAAGGACAAGATAACGGTGAACCCTGATACCGGTAAGCATGTGGCCATTGTCGGGAGTGGTCCGGCCGGGTTGACGGCTGCATGGTTTTTGAGAAAAAAGGGACACGACGTTGTCGTCTATGAAATGGGCCCTAAAGCGGGCGGGATGATGCGAGCGGGTATTCCGCCCTACCGGTTGCCCGATGAGGCGTTGGATGGCGAGATTCAAGCCATCGTCGAATTGGGCGTCGCAATAAGAACGAATACCAAGATCGAATCGGTGGACCGTCTCTTTCAGGAAGGGGCGGATGCGGTTTTTTTGGCACCCGGTGCCCCCAAGGGTATTCAGATGAACATTCCGGGCGGTGACTCTCCTCGTGTGCTTGACGGCATTGACGTCCTTTATCAGATCAATTTAGGGAGAAACGTTGAATTGGGACAATCCGTTGCCGTGGTCGGCGGGGGTAATGTAGCGGTGGATGTGTCTCGCAGTCTGCTCAGAATCGGGGTGCCGAATGTGACCCTTTTGTATCGGCGTACCCGCGAGGAAATGCCCGCATTCACCCATGAGATCGACGCAGCCCAGGAAGAAGGGGTGACGTTCCGTTACCTTACGGCTCCGGTAGCGGTTGCGCAGTCAAACGGTCAAATCAACGTCGACTGCATACATATGGAATTGGGGACTCCGGATGCCAGTGGCCGACGAAAGCCGATTCCCGTGGAAGGGTCTCGGTTCGGGTTGGAACTCGACTATTTGATTATGGCGATCGGGCAGCGTTCGGAAATACCCGCAAGCCTGTGTGCGGACACGGATGATCGGGGACGAATACGAACCGAAGGGAGTGAGGCATCGGCTTGTAAGCGGCCCGGTCTCTTTGCCGGTGGAGATGTCGTAACCGGTCCGGCCACGGTGGTGGGAGCGATAAAGCAGGGACAGGCAGCGGCTGTGGACATTGACAAATACTTGGGTGGAACCGGAGAGATATTTGAGCCCATTGCGCCCATCGAAACGCCGGACGGCTGCTTGGGGACCGTTGACGACTTTTCGGCTCTGGCCAGAGCGAAGGTGCATACCATCCCCGTCGATCAAAGATTAAGTCCATCATTTCCTGAAGTGGAAGCCGTTTTTGACGAAAAGACCGCTCGGTCGGAAGCGAATCGCTGCCTGCGTTGCGGGTTGCGGCTTCTGATAAATCAGCCCCCTGAACCGCCCAAACCGGCGTGATGACCGAAATCGGATTCCCCGGTCATCTCTCGTGTCATACATATTGTTGAGTGCTTACCCGAACCTCACACCAAACTGGGAAACAGGCGTTTCCGCAAGCCTTCTTATACGAATGCGGTTATCTACAAAGTGCAAGTCCGGGATTGGGCCTTCTCGTGGCAAGTACTTGGGTATTGTGGATAACCGCATATACTCGAGTAGGTTCTCCGTGGGTGCGCCGAGGGCGTTTGATCAAACATTTTTACAATGAAGCTATCGGTTCGAAGCGACCGTTATAGGTGTTCGGGATAGGAGGCCCGGCCATGGAAGAAAGCAAGATTATCAATGTGGCCATTGTCGGTGGCGGACCAGGCTGCAAAGCCATTATGGACATGATATTTGCCGCCAAACTCAGCCAGCTTCGTATGAACTTGATCGGTGTGGCCTGCACAAACCCGAAGGCCGTCGGCTACCTCTATGCGAAGGAAAAGGGCATATACACGACCACCGATTACAGGGACTTGTACGAGTTGTCCGAACTGAGCATGATCATTGAACTCACCGGCCGGGGGGAAGTTGCCAACGAGATCTATCGAACGAAGCCGGACCGGATACGGGTGATGGGAAACGTGGCGGCTCGCCTCTTTTGGGATGTGTTTCAAATCGAAGAAGAGCGGATTGAAGAACGGCGGCGGGCGGAAAGAGAATCGCGGGAAAGGGAGGAGCACCTGCAGGCCATCCTGGACTCCATTCAGACGGGTGTTTTGCTCATTGATGCGGAGACCCACGAGATTGTTGAAACCAATCCCTTGGCATGTCGATTGATCGGCCGGGACAAGGAAGAGATCATCGGGCACATATGTCACGAATTCGTATGTCCGGCGAAGCGGGGTAAATGTCCCATCACCGATATGGGACAACAAATGGACAACTCAGAAAATGTGCTGCTCACATCCGACAAGGGCCGGTTGTCCATTATCAAAACCGTTGTGCCCGTTTTCTTCGAGGGCAAACGGCATCTGTTGGAGAGTTTTCTGGATATCACGGAAAGAAAAAAGGTCGAGGATGAGTTGCGGGAAAGCCAAGAAAGGTATTACACGGTTCTGGAGGCTTGTCCCGACCCCGTCGTGGTTTACGACATGAAAGGACGGGGTACCTATATCAACCCGGCTTTTACGAGGGTGTTCGGATGGACCCCGGGAGAAATCCTGGGGATGAAATTGCAATATGTGCCGAAAGAGAACTGGCCGGAAACAAAAATGATGATCGACAAGGTGCTGGCGGGGGAGAGCTTTACCGGGGTGGAAAGCCGTCGGTATACCAAGGCGGGGAATATCCTGGACGTCAGTATCAGTGCCGCGATCTATATGGGGCGCGACGGGGGGCCTGCGGGCAGTGTTCATATCCTGCGGGACATCACTGATCGAAAGCTGGTAGAAGAGGCCTTGAAAAAGGCGCATGACACCTTGGAAAGACGGGTGTCCGAGCGTACACGTGAACTGGCGGAGACAACGAACCAGTTGAGAGAAGAACTCCTGGAACGGCAACGCACGGAAGAGGCCTTGAGAGAGAGTGAAGAGCGGTTTCGTGTTCTGAGTGCCGAGTTGGATTCCGGCCTGTCGGAGGTATTTGAGGCGTTAGAAGAGATTTCATCAGGCAATCCCGAGGTTCGGATACCGGAAGAGTCATCCCTCCCATCGATTTCCGAATTAAAGCATACGGTAAACCTCACAGCAAAGAGCCTTACGGAAATCGTAGATTTGTCGCATGAATTCGCCATAGGATTAGCCGAACACTTTGAAAAACTGGACCGGGTTTGCAAAGGAGATCTTTCGGCACGAATATCCGGCGTCTCCAGGGTGGAGATATTGGAATCGCTACGAAAGGTAACCAACCTGATGATCGAAAGCGTTTCCAGGGAACTGTCCGAGCGTAAACGAACGGAAAAAGCCCTGCGCCGGGCACAAGCCGATTATGAAGCCAAGGCTCAGGCGTTAAAGACGGCAAACGAAGAGCTGTCACAATATGCCTATGTGGTGTCCCATGACCTGAAGGCCCCACTGCGTGCCATTCACAGCTATGGCGATTTTCTGCGAGAAGACCTTGAGGGCTCGCTGGGTCCCGACCAGGAAATGTATCTCAACGGCCTTAATCGGGCCATTCGGCAAGGCGAAGAGCTGGTAGACGATCTCTTGGAGTTTTCCAGGGTGGGTAAACGGCGCGGACCCATAGAGGCCGTCGACCTGGGTGAGTTTTTCAAGGATCTGGTTCTCACCCTTGACCTGCCTTCAGACGTTGATGTATATATAGCCGAGGATTTTCCTGAGATCGAGGCTGATGTGACGTTGCTTCGCCAGATCTTTCGAAATCTCATCATCAATGCCGTAAAGTTCAACCATTCGGAGAAAAAGCATGTTGAGTTGGGTTGGCGTGATCGCAAGGACACCTATGAGCTTACCGTGCGAGATAACGGCATCGGAATCGATCCCCAGTACGCAGAACAAATATTCCGCGTCTTTCAAAGACTCCATACCCGAAAGGAGTATGACGGAACGGGGCTTGGTTTGGCCATCGTTAAAAAGGCTGTGCTCAAGTTGAACGGTACGGTGGGGGTGGAATCGGCCCCGGGTAAAGGAAGCACGTTCTTCGTAACCCTACCGCAGACCCAGAGGAGAGAATAGCCATGAACGATAAACGTTTTGTGGTGCTCTTGGCTGAGGATGACGAGCATGATATTGCCGCCATTAAAAGGGCTTGGGCCAAACATCATGTGGCCAATCCCCTTTACATTGTCAATGACGGGGAGGCATGTCTCGATTTTCTCTATCGGCGGGGGCAATACAGTGACCCGAAAATTGCACCCCGGCCGGGTATTCTGCTGTTGGACATACAGATGCCGAAGCTCGACGGGCTTTCCGTCTTGAAACAAGTCCGTGACGATCCGCAACTGCGACTGCTTCCCGTGGTAATACTGACAACCTCTAAGGCGGAAGAGGACCGACTCAAGAGCTATGACCTGGGGGCCAATGCCTACATCGTAAAGCCGGTTGGATTTGAGAACTTTTCCCGTGCAGTAAGGACGATCAATCTTTTTTGGCAATTGGTCGAACTTCCGGATCCAGGCGATGAGTACGACCCACACAAAGACCGTGTCGCCCATTAGAATTGTATTGGTGGAAGACGACGAGCACGACCAGGTGGCGTTTTACCGTGCCTTTGAGCGGGGGCGGGTTGATTGCCGGGTAATTACCTATGAGCGGGCCAAAGAAGCCTTCGACAAGATTCATCGCCACCCATCTGCTTGTGATATCGCCGTGATCGACCATGGGCTGCCGGGAATGTCGGGCTTGGCCCTGTGCGAAGCCCTCATTGCGGAGAAAAGCGCCGTGCCGCTGGTAATCTTGACGGGCCAAGGTTCGGAACAACTGGCCGTCGAGGCCCTGAAAATGGGTGTGGACGACTACATCGTAAAAGATTCCCAGGGACACTACCTCGACTTACTGCCGATCGTCATTCCCTCCATTTTGCAAAACCACCATGACCGACTGGCCCGAAAAGAAGCGGAACGGGCATTGCAGGTGGCTTACGATGAGCTTGAAGCCCGAGTGGAAGCACGCACCATGGAGTTGGCGGAAAAGACCCGGCAACTTAGTGCGGAACTCGACAAGCGTATGCAGGCGGAGCGGGAGGTCAGACACCTTTCCAGGCAGCTGATCAAGGCCACCGAGGAGGAAAGAAAACGGCTGGCCCGAGACCTTCACGATGAATTCGGTCAGGCCTTAACGGCATTGCACTTCAGCATGGAGTCGCTTCAGCGTTCCTTGCCCCGAGAACTCACGGTCCATCACGACAAGTGTCAAGAACTGGTCGGCCTCATAGAGGCTTTGGGGGACAGTGCCAGACGCATATCGGCGGAGCTTCGCCCCGATATGTTGGATCATCTGGGGCTGATTCCCACATTGGAATCTTATGTTCGCGATTTTGCAGAACGGTTCCCGGGGGTGCAGGTGGATTTTCAAGCCAGCGGTGTGCGGAAACGGCCTCCTCCCGAGGTCGGTATTGTCCTGTACCGGATTCTCCAAGAGGCCCTCAACAATATCGCTAAACATGCCCGGGCGGAAA
Organism: uncultured Desulfobacterales bacterium; assembly: GCA_964532395.1. Lineage (GTDB taxonomy): Bacteria > Desulfobacterota > Desulfobacteria > Desulfobacterales. The sequence goes on from CAZHHS010000001.1 coordinate 15,701, forward strand.
AGGTGAAAGTGCTGGTGGCTTACAGCTATCCCAATTTTATCCTGACCGTGGAAGACGATGGCGTCGGGTTTGATCCCGCGGCCTATAATAGCGGCTATAGGGGTGAACATCGAGGGGCCGGATTGCTGGGTATGCGAGAGCGCGTCGGAATTGTGGGCGGGACCATCAACATTCAGTCGACGCAGAACAAGGGCACCTTCATTCGCCTAGAGATTCCCGTACCCAACGACCGTACGGAGGATGAATCGTGAGAGTTTTGCTTGCAGACGACCACGTGATCGTTCGGGAAGGACTCAAGAAACTCCTGGACGGCGAGCCGGACATCACGGTCGTGGGTGAGGCGGCGGATGGCATCGAGGCCTTGGAAAAGGCCAAGGCCTCACGTCCCGATGTGGTTGTAATCGATATTACCATGCCCCGGCTCAGTGGGTTAGAAGCGGTTCCCTTGATTAAAGAGGCCCTGTCCGATGTGAAGATCGTGGTTCTGTCCATGCATAAACGTGAGGCTTATGTCCATCAAGTATTTAGTTCGGGAGCCCTGGCCTACGTCCTCAAGGCGTCGTCCAGCGACGAAATCTTGGAGGCGGTTCGGACGGCATATCGAGGAGAGTATTTCCTGTCTTCAAAAATCAGGTCGGACGTGATCAATGTTTACTTGAAATCGGATCGGGAAAAGCCTGTCGTCCGCGGCTATGACCTGCTTTCCGAACGAGAGCAGCAGGTGTTTCGCTTGGTCGTGGAGGGAAATTCCACGGATACAATCGCCGATATCCTATGCATAAGCCCCAAAACCGTTGAGAAGCACCGGTCCAGTGTGATGAAGAAGCTTGACATTCATGACGTCCTAGGGCTGATCAAGTATGCCGTAAAGGTGGGCATCGTGGATCCGGAGCTTTGGCAGGATTGATCCCCTTCGAAGGCAAAAATTCCTACCTCCAAATGGGGGGAGCGCCCCATTGCATCTTTGAAAAACCTCAAAGTATAGTCAAAAGTAAGATGGTTTATTCCCCACACACCGGACAATGCCAGCGCTGTCCACCGGGGATATGAGGTGTTTCCCAGCCTTTCCAGCCACCGGGGCCACAAAAAGCGACAGTTTGGGAAGCGTCCAGCCCAATTGCCAGGGAGGGGGCATTGATGAGAAGACAAGCCGAAAAAGAGGGAAAAAATCTTCGGACCGAACGACGTCACTACGAACGACTGGCGGTACAAGACGGCGCATTCGCGTCACTGAGACCACACTTTGCCATTATCGGACAGATCGTCAACATCAGTCAAGGAGGAGTGGCCTTCCGCTATGTCGCCAGCGTGCCCCGAACCCCGGAAACCAATCGGCTTGACATCGTGCTCACCGACGGCAGTTTTTGTATAGAAAAGCTCAATTTCAGAAGCGTTTGGGACGTTCCCACACCCCAGGAGTTTGCTTGCGGTCTCATAACCTATCGCCATTGCGGTGTGGAATGGGGAAAGCTTGATCCGTCGCAAAAAGCCGATCTGGGCTATTTTATGAAATGCTATACCACCGATGGCTCCCATGATGCGTTTTTGGCGTCCATACATTAAGCACCTACCCCACATCGGCGTCCACGTCGTCGTTCGGGCCTGATCGTCCGTCATAGATCGTAGATCGCCTTGCGAAGCCGGGAGTTCTCCGACAGGCTCCTAGCGGCAGATTTTTGCCCATTCTATACATCCTCCCTTTGGCGGCCGTTTTTTAAAAGTTCCCGTGAAGTCATATGTTTAAGCTCTTTTTTTATCGTGAGCTTGGTGGCACGTGGCTTGCTTTGTCCTCCCTACAGCGAGGGAGTATTCATTCGGGCTTGGTAACGGGAGACGCCATATGGCGGAAAAGCGTATAAAAGATTTAATGCTTTCTCTGGAAGCCTTTTCGCATATATCCCCCCAAGAAAAGGTCGGTCATGCCGTCAAGGTTTTAGAAACCAGAAAGCAACAGGGGTTGCCCGCTTTTTTGTTGGTGGTGGAAGTGATCGATCAGAAAGAAGAAATTCTCGGAATGTTGTCACCCGAAACGCTCCTCAGTCACATGGAGTCTTCCCGAGAGCCGACGGAGGAACTCCCCATATTCTGGCAGGGTCAGTTTCAGGAGGAATGTGAGGCTGTTTTCGGTAACGCCATCGCGGATGTGATGTCTCCGGTTACGCGGGTCATCCACGGGACCGGTACCTTAACGGAGGCGGTTCATCTGATGCACTTACAGGGCACGGATTGGCTTCCCGTGGTTGCCGAACAATCGGTGGTGGGCATAATCTTGAAAGACGCCCTGATTGAAGAGGTGTTCCAGGCCGCAAAGGCTGTGGCGGCCTGATCGGGCCAAAAATTGATGGTTTTTTTAACGAGCCTGTCCTTTGTGGCTGGGATAACCATTTGATTTTGTGCAAATCAAGGCGGAAACCAATGGGAATTGTCCTTGACAATTCGATATCGGACTGATAACGGGTATGCTGATCAAATGGCATCAAAGGCCGATAACGGACCTAATTCCAACCTGAAGGAGACAGGATCTATGAGCGAGAAATCAACCATTCGAGTTCTTTTGGTGGATGACGAAGAAACCTTGATTGAGTACCTTTCCAAGCGGCTTTTGAGGCAAGGGTTGACAGTCAAGGCAGCCTTTTCGGGAGAAGAGGCCATTGAGGCGGCAAAGGAAACGAACTTCGACGTGGCGGTGGTGGATCTCAAAATGCCGGGGATGGATGGCGTGGAAACGCAGCGAAAACTCAAAGAAATTCAACCCTTTATTCAGTGTATTGTGCTGACCGGACACGGGTCGATTGACTCGGCTCTGGAGAGTGGCCAAGAAGACGCCTTTAATTATCTCCTCAAGCCGGTCGATCATGACAAACTGGTTGCCGCCATTAAGGATGCCTACAATAAGAAAGTAGAAATACAGGACAAGAAGTTTAGAGAACAAGTAGAAGAGCTTTACGCTTCGGGGCTAGGCGCCCATGGCATTCGAAAGGCGATTGCTGAGCTACGCAAAATCTATGGAATCGACTAGTTCGGTATCAGATGAATTAAGAAAGCTTGCCAGAGAGGTTGCCAGCTATAAGGTAGAGCTGGACCAGACCCGGAAATATCTCCATTCTGTTTTACAAAATTCCACCGACATGATTTTCATGACGGAAGTGACCGGTTTGGTCGTATCCTTCAGCAAAGGGGCGGAAAACTCCCTGGGGTACACCATGGAAGAGGTAATCGGCCGACCGGTCCGAGATTTGGCTCACGATCCGGATGCCTTTGAAGCCTTGATGGAGCAGTGTCAGAAGGATGGCAATGCCAGTTGTGCCGGCGTGATCTTTCGCCACAAAGACGGACGGCCGGTGGATTGCCATGTCTGTTTGATGGAACTGATCAACCGGAAAAACAATAGAGTCGGCACGATCGGTGTGTGTCAGGACGTAACGCATTGGAAGAAGCTTCAGGAAGACCTGGTACAAATTGACCGCTTGGCGGAAATGGGTCGGATGGCTTCCGGTGTGGCCCATGAAATCAACAATCCACTGGCGATAATTAATGAGGCTTCCGGGTGGGCTGAAGAAATAATCGGTGATACCGAAGGGCTAAAACCGGAGGATCGTCAAGAGCTGCTGGATACCGTCCACAAAATCAACGCTCAGACCAAGCGCTGCCGAAACATTACTCACAAGCTACTTGATTTCGTACGAGATTCGGCGCCGTCCAAGATCGAACTGGATGTCCATGCCCTACTTCGGGAGACCGTGGAGCTGCTGCGATCGGAGCTTAAACATACCGGTGTCGAGGTCAAATTTGATTTCCCCGAAACGCCGCTTTCCGTCGTTTCCGATCCGAGGTTGTTGGAACAGGTGTTTGTCAATCTGATTACCAACGCGATTCACGCGGTTTCGGAAAATCGGGAAGCCGGCGGCTATGTCAGGTTAACCACGGCACGTGTCGACTCCAAGATTGAAATACGTATCGAAGATAACGGCGGGGGAATACCCAAAGCCATACAGTCTGATGTGTTTAGCCTCTTTTATACGACGAAACCTCCCGGAAAAGGAACCGGCCTGGGATTATCCATTTGCCAAAACATTATCAATAACCTGGGGGGAACCATCGGGTTCGAGAGCCGGGAAGGGCAGGGGACGACCTTTTTCGTAACCCTCCCCGGCGTCTGATGCGAACAAACGCTGACGAGGGTGCCTTTTCGTTCAAGCCTGTGAACCGCCGTTTTCCTGCACGTTATACCGTTCCAGGGTTTCTTGGATGCGCTGTTCTTGTGCCCTTTTTTTCTCGTATGCGGCATTGATTGCAGCTACCAGATCGGCCGTATCGCAGGGTTTTCGCAGATAGTCATACGCCCCGAGTTTCATCCCCTCAATGCCCGACTCCAGGGAGGCATGCCCGGTGAGCATGATTACCTCGGCCAGTGGGGTTATTCGTTTAATCTCCCGCAAGGTTTCTATGCCGTCGATCCCGGGAAGCAGCACATCGAGAACGATGACATCAAAGGTGTGGCGTCCCGCCTTTTCCAGAGCCTCCTCGCCGGAAAGGCATGTGGTTACCTCATAACCGCGATTGATCAGCCGTCGGGAGAGATATTCCAGGTACATTTCCTCGTCGTCGACGAGCAACAGTCTGGGGCTGGCATTTGGTTTTGCTGAGGCCATCAGTTCCAATAGTGACTCCCCGCCTGTCCGGCCGCCTGTCGGATAAGTCCCTTTTTCCCGCCGGGTGAGCGGTTTTGAGGCGTCTCGGGTCTGAGTGTGGACTGTTCTTTCTTAAGACGGATGTGTACAGGGTGTCTTGTTGTCATCTATCACTCACTGCGGCGTCCCTGGCCCTTTTCCGTTGAAACTTGATATTATAATCACTCATTTTCTGCCTCAATGTGCGCGGCTTGATTTCTAAAAGTTGCGCTGCGGCAGCCCGCCGTCCTTTGGTGATTTCCAAGGCGCGAATAATCATGGTTTTTTCGATTCGCTGCCGGGCCGTGCGCAGCGGTTCCACACCGCCGGGAATGGGATGATCGGTGGCGCCTTCACCCGGATGGTCCGGCGAGGAGGTCTCCGACGCCTCCTGTTGGGAGACGGCGGATGTAAGTTCTTCCGGAAAATCGTCCGGTGTGACCCATGTCTTTGGGGCCATCAAAGACAAGCGTTCCATCAGGTTCTTGAGTTGACGGATGTTGCCGGGCCACTCGTAATTCACCAGGTATTTAACGGCGTCATCGCTGAGCGTGATCTTCTCTTTCTGGTATATTTTAGCAAAGCGTTCCGTAAAATATGCCACCAAATGGGGGATGGCCTCTTTCCGCTTTCTCAACGGCAACAGGTTGATAGGAATGACCTGTAGCCGATAGTAGAGGTCTTTCCTGAAGTGTCCGGTCTCTACCGATTCGGCCAGATTTTTGTTTGTTGCGGCGATGATCCGTACATCCACCTGTGTGGGAGCTTCGCCGCCGATTCTGCGAAAGCACCCGTCTTCCAACACACGAAGAAAGTTTGCCTGGTTGGGTGGGGAGATTTCCGAAACCTCATCGAGAAAAAGCGTCCCTCGGTGGGCCTGTTCAAATCTGCCTTTTGTGCGTTTGGTGGCCCCCGTAAAGGCACCCACTTCGTGGCCGAAGAGTTTGCTCTCAAACAATTCCCCGGAAAGTGTACCACAGTTTACGGGTACAAAGGGTTTGTCTTTACGCCCACTCTTTTGGTGCACAATACGTGCCAGCAGTTCTTTTCCTGTTCCCGACTCCCCGTATATCAACACGTTGGCATCAAAACGGGCAATCTGTTGAACCGCTTTCATGACGGCGCGCATGTGCGCGCTGACCACGACGAACTCAGGAAAAAGGTCCGGTTCTATCTGGCCGTGCAGGGCGACCTGCTGAGGGCTCATTGTCTACCTCCGCCAATTTGGGAGCCTTGAATTCGATCTTGGTGAGCAGCCTATGGGCCGCGTTTCCTGGTCGAGTAAAATCTCCACGTTTTCGATCCACCCAATCTGCCGGTTCAGGCTTGTATCAAACCGGCATAAAAATGTCAATTTATCACTGTCGCAATTGCTATGGGCAAAAAACTGCCGACGCAGATAATCGGCTTTCGCCGCTCCGGACGATAATTAAAAGCGCGATATTAGGGTGTTGTAGCCCCCAGGAAGCGGACGGGTACCATTGGCACATGACTTGCTCAAAGGGATCATCGACGGTGTTCCTGAAAGCCGTAGATGGTCAATGTCCAGATCCGATACCTTTTGAAGATCCTAGGCAGGAGAAGGGAAGGTGCACGTGGACAAGTCAGATCCGAAAAACAGGATCGGGCCCGAACCTCCCGGGGAAAAAACAGGCACAAGCGAAACGCAACCGTCCAGCAGACTCCATGTTGACTCCTTCATCCTTACCTTTGTTATCATGTTCGCCATCTGGATACTTCTGTCCGGGAAATTCGACGGCTTTCATTTGAGTTTGGGCCTTATCTCCTGTGCCATCGTGGCTTACCTCTCATCGGATCTACTCTTTTCCCCCCATGCCCGACAAAACCGCTTTTCGCAGTGGGTGCGTTTCATTCGGTACATCCCGTGGCTGTTGATACAGGTCTTTAAGGCGAGCTTCCATGTTACGTACCTGGTATTTCACCCCCGGATGATGGAACTCATCGACCCAAAGATTATTAAGTTTCGCAGTCACCTCAAAAGGGATTTGGCGCTGGTTGCATTTGCCAATTCGATTACGCTCACCCCGGGTACAATTACCGTTTATGTGTCAATCGACGGCGATTTTAAGGTGCACGCCATCGACCCGGCTTCCGGGGATCCTCTGCCGGGAGAAATGGAAACCCGGGTGGCTCGGGCGTTCAACGAGGTCTGATATGGACACGTTCTTTTTGTTTTCCGGCTTATACATGGCCTTTCTCATGATCCTCTCTCTTTACAGGGGTGTCTTCGGTCCCACGGTGGCGGATCGGATGATCGGTGTCAACGCCATAGGAAGCAAGACGACGGTTTTGCTGATTTTGATCGGGTTCATGTATCATCGCGTAGAGATGTTTGTCGATATTGCTCTTGCCTACGCCATGTTAAACTTTATCGCCGTATTGGCGGCTTCAAGGTATTTTCAGAAACGCAAAGGATTATACGATGAGGCCTAGGATCTCAAATTCCGTCATGGGGAGGGGGCAATGATGGATGTAATTGTGGTTGTGCTTCTGCTTGCCGGGCTTTTCTTTTTTACCGGCGGCGCCATCGGCATACTCCGGTTTCCCGATTTTTACTCCAGACTTCATCCCGCCGGTAAGCTGGACACGCTGGGCCTTTTTTTGTCAATGACCGGTCTTGCTTTGTTCGGCCTTCATCACTTTTCGCTGGGTGCCTTACTGACCAGTATAAAGATTATGCTGATCGTCGTTTTTGTCTTTCTGGCCAGCCCGACAGCCACTCACGCCATTGTGGACGCCGGTGTCAGGGCGGGTCTTGAACCGTGGGTCAAAGGAGAAGAGAGGAGGTAGCCCTGTGCTGTGGCAACTTGACTTGGCGATTCTCACCCTGGTGGTCATTGCCGCCGTCGGGTCTTTGATGGTCAAGGATCTCCTGGGAGCCGCCATACTCTTCGGGGCCTATAGTTTCATGATGTGTCTGCTTTGGACCATTATGGGAGCGGTGGATGTTGCCTTTACCGAGGCTTCGGTAGGGGCCGGCGTGAGTACGGTTTTTTTCGTTGCGGCCGTATTCCGAACCACAAGGAGGACGAAAGATTGAAATTTCTAGGACTGGTCATTGCCCTTATAACAGGCGTCTTTTTGGTCTATGCGGCGGTGGACTTTCCCGACTGGGCGGATCCCGAGTCGCCGGCCAGTACCCATGTTTCACCCCATTTCATCGAAAAGACCATGGAGGAAACCTCTGTTCCCAATATCGTTACCGCCGTCCTGGCCGACTACCGTACCTTTGACACCATGTTTGAGGCCACGGTCATTTTTTCGGCCGCCGTGGTCTGCTTCTTCGTATTGCGCACCTTCCTCAAAAAAGAGGAGCGCGAGGAAAGGCTATACCGGCACGTCCTGACAGGGGTGACGATTCGGGTGAAAGAAGGGGGGAGAATACCGCCGTCAGACGATTTTGAACGAATCGACGATTCCTGGATTCCTCACGACCTGATTATCAAGACCATATGCCGTTTGATGGTACCCTTTATTCAGATCTTTGCTCTCTATGTCGTCGCCCACGGTCATCACAGTCCCGGCGGTGGTTTCCAGGGCGGCGTTATTTTGGGGGCCAGCGTGATCGTACTGGCCATGTCCCATGATTTGCGCACGACGCTCCAGCGAATGCGGGAAAAGGTCGTCGGCATTTTGTGTGCCGTAGGGGTCTTGCTTTATGCAGGTACGGGAGCCTTGTGTTTGTTGCTGGGCATGAACTTCCTTGATTACAGCGCCCTGGCTCCTATCCTCGGGGTGGGTCCCGTAACCGCGCGATCCCATGGCATTCTGATCGTTGAGATAGGTGTGGCCATTGCGGTGATGACGGCCATGGTATGGATATACAATAATGTGTCGTCGAGGGGTAATTATAATGAGGGGCTCTAAGTCATGACTGATTTCGCCCAACTGGTAGTGGCAAAATACAATTATTGGATCTACATTACGCTCATGATGATCGGCCTGTACGCAATCATCTCCAAGAATAATCTGGTCAAAAAGATCCTGGGCATGAACATCTTTCAAACAGCGATTATTCTTTTCTATGTCTCGATCGGGGCGAAAAAAGGGGCGACGATCCCTATTTTGGAACACGGCCACGGTCCGGCTCATGGGGCCGGTTCTCATGTGGTCCACGCGGCGGACTACATGAATCCCTTGCCTCATGTGCTCATGCTCACCGCCATCGTGGTCGGTGTGGCAACGTTGGGTGTGGCATTGGCCCTGGCCCTTAAGGTGTACAGGCATTACCATACCTTGGAAGAAGATGAAATCCTGGCCCAGATAAGGAAGAAATGAGCACACAATATCCCGCACTCGTGGTTGTCGTTCCGCTCCTGTCGGCGTTTCTGATCAGCGCCGCCGGATGGGCCAACAAAAGGCTTTGCTTTCCCATCGCCGTGGTGGCTTTGGCTATATCCACCTATTCTTGCTTTGGACTGCTCGTCAGGGTGTTGAATGAGGGCGTCATCGTCTATCGATGGGCGGGATGGGATCCTCCCTGGGGAATCGCCTACTATGTGGATCACCTCAACGCGCTTGTCTTGACCGTTGTCGCCGTCGTTTCCCTCATCAACCTGGTAGCCACCAAAAAGAGCATAGACGAAGAGTTTCCGGACAAGTTGGGACCCTTTTATTCTCTGTATGTGCTTATGGTGACCGGCTGCTTAGGCATCGTTGCGACGGGCGATGCCTTTAACCTGTATGTGCTTTTGGAAATATCGGCTTTAACGGGATATGGTCTTCTGGCCATGGGGAGCAAGGGCCGGGCGCCGCTGTCCACCCTTAACTATCTTTTTATGGGTACCATCGGGGCCTGCTTCTATCTTCTGGGCATCGGATATCTTTACATCGTAACAGGCTCTCTCAATATGGTCGACATAGCGGGAATATTGCCTTCTCTCTATCAGTCAAAGGCGGTAATGGCGGCTTTTATTATCTGTATGGTGGGCGTATGGCTGAAGATGGCCCTTTTCCCGCTTCATGCCTGGTTGCCCAATGCTTATACCTATGCCCCATCTGCGGCCAGCAGTCTGATTGCCCCGCTGGCAACCAAGGTAATGATCTACGTCATGATTCGTCTGATGCTCACGGTATTTACGCCGGAGTTTGCATTCACTGCTTTGTCGGTAAGCAACGCCGTGGTGTGGCTTGCGGTTATCGCTATCGTTGTGGGGGCGGTGTTGGCCCTACAGGAACGCAGCCTTAAAAAGATGTTGACCTATGTTATCGTGGCTGAAGTCGGCTATATGGTGGGAGGCGCCTGGCTTGGAAACAGTGCGGGGATGACCGGAGCGATACTCCATATCGTAAATGACGCCCTAATGACACTTTGCGTTTTCCTTGCTGTGGGAAATATTGTCTATAAGGCAAAAGGGCATTATTTTGAGGACCTTCAGGGCCTGTTCCGAAAGATGCCCTTTACTATGGGGGGCTTTGTGATCGGGGCCCTTTCCATTATTGGGGTGCCTCCGACATGCGGTTTTTTTAGCAAGTGGTATCTTATTTCAGGCGCCATTAAGGCCGGCCAGTATCATTTCATGGCAGCGCTTCTATTCAGCAGTTTGGTCTGCGTGGTTTTGTTCTTCCGGATTATAGAAATCGGCTACTATGAACCCTTCAGTGAAGAACACGGACATGGTCACGATCACCATCAGGAAACTTCCATGGAGGAGGCGCCACTCGGCATGGTGGTTCCACTTTTAATTGTGGCCGCCGGATTGGTGGTGGTCGGACTATACACCGGTGACATCGTGGAGCATATCATCCGATTTGCCATACCGAAAGGTCTCGCTTAGTAATGGAAACGGTCGTATCCATCAAGCCGTTGCTGGCTGTTCTTGTTTCTCTTCTAGTCACCCCCATACTGGCTTCAAGTCGAGCGCCGAATGTCCGGGAGATGTGGACATTTGTCGCGGCAGGGGTAAAATTCCTGCTGGTTTTGTCCATGCTGCCGGTCATCCTTAATGGTACCCAAATCGTATATACGGTCGCTGAAGTGATACCGGGAGCCGCCATTAAATTCAAGGTCGATTCCTTTGGTATGCTCTTCGCTCTGGTCTCTTCGTCCTTGTGGATTGTAACCTCGGTCTACTCCATAGGTTATATGCGTGGGCTGAAGGAACACAGCCAGACCCGCTATTTTTGTTTCTTCGCCTTTGCACTGTCCGCCACTATCGGGGTTGCCTTTGCCGGAAACTTGTTAACGATGTACCTCTTTTATGAGATGCTTTCCTTGGCTACCTATCCCTTGGTCACGCATCATCAAGACCATGAGGCGCGAAGCTCGGGGCGCAAATATCTCTTATACATTGTGGGAACCTCGATCGGACTGGTCTTGCCGGCTATGCTAATTTGTTACGATCTGGCAGGGACCCTGGAATTTGGGACGCAGGGTTTTTTAGCCGGAACGGGGGCGTCCAAGTCTTTGATGGCGGTGCTGCTGGTTCTTCTCATCTTCGGGTTTGCAAAAGCGGCCATTATGCCCTTTCATTCATGGCTTCCTGCAGCGATGGTCGCACCTACGCCGGTTAGTGCTTTGCTGCATGCAGTGGCTGTTGTGAAAGTCGGTGTTTTCAGTGTTGTTCGAGTCATAACAGAAGTGTTTGGGACTGATTTGCTGTTTTCTTTAAATTTCAGCCCCATTATCCTCTTTTTCGCCTCTGCTACCATTCTTGTGGGCTCACTCATCGCCCTGTCTCAAGACAATCTTAAACGCCTTTTGGCTTTTTCCACCATCGCACAGCTTTCATACATTGTACTCGGCGTGGGGTTGCTCTCCCCTCTGGGAATGACCGGTGGAATGCTCCATATCGCCATGCACGCATTTGGCAAGATCACTCTCTTTTTTTGTGCCGGAGCGATCTTCGTGGCTACCGGCAAAAAGAACATCAGCGAGATGATCGGTATCGGCAGGAGAATGCCGGTGACCATGGGCGCCTTTTTTATCGCTTCTCTAAGCATTACCGGTGTCCCACCCGGCGGCGGCTTCATTAGTAAATGGTATTTGGTCCTGGGGGCACTGCAAGCGCAACAAGTAGCGGTTCTTGTGGTGCTCCTGGTGAGCTCATTTCTGAATGCCTGTTACTTTCTGCCGATCGTCTACAAAGCATTTTTTTGTCCTCCGAAAGAGGTTATGTTTAAAGGCGGATTTCAAGAGGCCCCTGTTTTCTGTGTGGTTCCTCTGGTAATAACGGCCGTGATTTCCATCATTCTGCTCCTTTTTCCGCAACCGTTTTTGCAGTTGGCCACAATGACCGTGCAAGGCTTGATGTAAGGATATTTACCATGACCGAAGAAAGAAGCGACGAAATAGAAGGCAAGATGGCGCTGTCCCATGCACCCGTGCCACCCTACAGGAAGGTCTTTTTTATAGCCATTACGGTGGGGGTGCTCTATCTCGGGCTGATTCTTTTTATGACCATTTGAAATAAATAGAGTCCGCCTCGTTTTGAAAGACAGGAAAACGAAAATGAAAGAAGAAAAACAAGAGGGGAAAAGATATCTATTTGATGACCCCAAAAACGTGAATAGACTTTTGGGGACTTTTTACGCCTCATTGATGGTGCTTCTCCTGGTGGAGTTCGTGGTTCATAAGCACCCGCATTTTCCTTGGGAAAAGTGGCCGGAATTCTATTGTGTGTATGGTTTTGTTGCCTGTGTGGTATTGGTTATCGTGGCAAAATATATCTTGCGCCCTCTGGTTATGAGACGAGAGGACTATTATGATTAGTACCGTTCCCCCCGCTGCCATATTTATCGTCGGAGGGTTGTTGGTTCCTTTCTTTAAGGGTAAGTGGAAAAGTGCGTTCCTGTTGCTCATTCCAGTTGTCGGATTTCTTAACCTGATTCACATACCGGAGGGAACCCATTGGGCCGTTGATTTCATGGGCTATAACCTGGTCTTTGGAGAAGTGGACAGGCTGAGCCTCGTATTCGGCTACATTTTTCACCTCATTACCTTTATAGCCCTTCTTTACGCCCTTCACGTGACAGACGACCTGCAACATGTGGGGGGACTGATCTATGCGGGGAGTTCCTTGGGGGTCGTCTTTTCGGGAGACCTTTTCTCTTTCTTCATCTTCTGGGAAACGCTTACCTTCAGCTCCGTATTATTGATTTGGACGCGAAGAACAAAGGCGTCTACAGCTGCCGGCTACAGATATGCCTTGGTCCATGTCGTGGGAGGGCTGTTCCTGCTGGCGGGGATCGTATTTTACGTCATTGAAAAGGGCTCCATCGAATTCGGATATATTGGATTGGACGGCCTGGCCAGTTATTTGATTTTTATCGGTTTCGGCATCAACTGTGCCTGGCCCATTCTCCACCCGTGGCTAACCGATGCCTATCCTGAAGCAACCATTACGGGAGCCATATTCTTGAGCGCTTTTACCACCAAGACAGCAGTCTATGCGCTGGCCAGGGCATTTCCCGGCACGGAGGCACTGATATGGATAGGAGCTCTCATGACGGGCTTTCCTATCTTTTACGCGGTCATCGAAAACGATCTCCGACGGGTTCTTGCCTACAGCCTGATCAACCAGGTGGGATTTATGGTCTGTGGTATCGGTATCGGCACGGCTCTTGCCATCAATGGCGCCGTGGCCCATGCCTTCAATGATATCTTGTTTAAAGCCCTGCTGTTTATGTCCATGGGGGCTGTTATGTACCGAACGGGTAAGATCAACGGAACCGCCTTGGGCGGACTGTACAGGACCATGCCCTTGACCTGTATTTTCTGTATGGTCGGGGCGGCATCCATATCCGCTTTTCCCCTGTTTAGCGGTTTTGTGAGTAAGTCCATGGTCATGGATGCGGCCGGGAAAGGTCATATGCCGATTATATGGTTTGTCCTGCTTTTTGCTTCGGCCGGTGTATTCCATCACGCAGGCATCAAGATACCGTTTTTCGCATTTTTCGGCCATGATTCCGGTATGCGGCCCAAGGAAGCACCACTACATATGTTGCTGGCCATGGGTATTACCGCATTTTTGTGTATCTTTATCGGCTCTTTCCCCGGTCCTTTATACAGCTTGCTTCCCTATCCGGTCGATTATGAACCCTACACGATGGCTCATGTCGTCGGACAGACCCAGATACTATTTTTCTCGGCCCTGGCCTTTACCCTGCTGTTGCTTTCCGGAATATATCCGGCGGAAATGCGGTGTGTCAATCTGGACGCCGACTGGTTCTATCGTAAAGGGGGACGGCTTTTGTTCGGGGTGTTGGATAATGTGTTCAACGGCATTAACAAGGCCGGAGAAGTGTTTGCTCGAGGGGTGGCCGGGGCTTTGGGCAGGCTATCCAGAAACGTTCCCGAGATAATTCTACTCATAGTCATGGTTCCGTTATGGACTGCCGGTGGGGCAAAGGGAGAAAAACTCCAGGGGAAAATTGTGCGTGCGCGTGCCGCTCTGGAAACCGGAACGGCACCCGTAGGCATCAGTGCGGCGGTGGCTACTATTTTTTTGGTTTTTCTTTTCGTTTTGATCTGATATAGGGTGGCGAAGGACATGCAACAGAAACGTTTGCGTATCCTCTCGTGTAGGCGGGTTGTTTCGTTGAGTCGGCGTTTGCTCGTCCCGTAAAGGAATGGGTCCGAAGGAGAGAGGTATGGCTTCTGTACGAGACTTAAAAGAGCTGGTTTTGTTTGAAGGTTTGCCGGACGATTTCCTGGAACGGCTTGTTCCGATGGTGCAAGAAAAGTCCTTGGGGGAACGGGAGATCATTTATGAGCCGGGCGCCGAGGCCAGCGAATTTTACTCGTTGAGCAAGGGAAAAGTGTTGCTGGAAGCAGAACTTGCCCCCAACTTCATTATTTCCGTGGGCGCAATAAAACCGGGATATTCCTTTGGCTGGTCCGCTCTTTTTCCACCGAAGGCTACACATACATCCTACGCAGTATGTTCTGAGCCGAGTGATGTGTTCGTTTTTCCCGCTCAGGAGCTGACGGCCTTTCTCGGCCGGGAGCGAGAGAACGGATATCTAGTGATGAAGAAAGCCGGGAAGATTCTGGAAAACCGACTTGAGCGCAGAACCGCTCAGTTCTTGAAGGTGATCGGTAAGCATCCGGAAATCGGGACGCTTTTGGGAGTGTAGGCGAATGCGGCCAATACGACCGGACCGGCTTAAAGAACCCCTTTGAGGTAGACGAAGAAGGTAGTTCCTTTCCCGCTGGTGGAAGACACTTTGACTTCGCCACCATGTTCTTCCACGATTTTTTGGGTGATGAGTAGCCCGAGTCCCGTCCCTCGCCCCTCCTTGGTACTGAAAAAGCGGGAGAAGAGTTTTTCTTGAACCTCTTGCGTCATTCCCATGCCGTTGTCGGATACTTCAAAGACCAGTATCTTTTCTTCGTTTTTCTCCACCCGTGTTCGCACCGTAACCTGCCAGTTTTTTGAAGTGTCGGGATCGAAAATGCAGGCATCAATGGCATTAGAAACCAAATTGAGGAGGACCCGATGTATACCCGATTTGTCCAGTTGGGCCCGTTCGACCGTCGGGTCCAAGTCGGTGTTCAATGTGACTTGATGTTCTGCGGCGTAGTCTTTGACCAGGTCTAATACATCCGATACGATTTCCTTGGGATTACACTCCGTGGGTTCCGGCTTTCTGTCTTTGGAATATGTCAGCAAGTCCATGACCAGCTCGGATACTCGTTCAACATTTCGGCTGACTACACGCCAGCCCTCGCGCAGCATCTTCGGCTTATCCTTCTCCAGCCCCACATTCACCATGTACATCCCCCCCCGCAAACCGGTGAGGATATTCTTAATGTAGTGGGCCAAGCCCGCCACCGTCTCGCCGATGGTGGCCAGCCGTTCATTGCGAATGACGTCCTCCTGGGCTTTTTCGAGATCGATCTTGCAGGCTTCGACCTTGTCCTCGAGGTTCTCCGTATAATCCCTCAGCTGTCGGGCCATGGTAAGTTTTTTTTCGGCCCTTTCCAGTGACAGCATCAGGACTTCATCACGTATCGGTTTGGTGATAAAATCCGAGGCCCCGTTTTGAAGCGCCTGTACGGCCGAATCCATGTCCCCGTGGCCGGTAATGACGATGACTTCGGTTTCGCTACCGGACTCATTGATTCGCTTGAGCACCTCAATGCCGTCTATTCCGGACATTTTGATATCCGTGATGACGATTTCGGGTGACTCCTGCGCGAAGATCTCAAGTCCCTCCCGACCGCTTTGTGCCGTAAGGACTTCATATCCTTCGCTGGTCAGGCTAAGTTCCAACATTTCCAGGACCGGTTTTTCATCGTCAATGATGAGCAGTTTCATCCTTGGACTCCCCTTGTCGTCGAACAATTGGAAATATAACCCTAAAGGTGGTCCCCTCATCCAGGGTGGAGTCAACTTCTATGTCTCCATTAAAATCTTTCACCAGATTGAAGCTGATAGACAGTCCCAAGCCGGTCCCCCGTCCGACCTGCTTGGTCGTAAAGAAGGGTTCGAATATCTTTTGCTCGGTTTGTTCGGACATTCCCTCTCCCGTGTCGGAAACCAGGGCCACCACGTATTCTCCCTCTTGCCGGGTTGATATGGTCAGTTTCTTTTCCCGGTCCGAACCGACCGCCTCCATGGCATCACGCGCGTTGGTTACCAGGTTTAAAAAGACCTGTTCCAGCCGGTTTTTGTCCCCTTGGATGTCAGGCAAGTCCTCCGCCAGGTCAAGATCCACCTTGATATTGCGCAAGTTCAACTGTTGGCCAAGCATCGTGAATACATCACGGATCGGTTCATTCAGATTCATCGGGTAAACATGAAAATCACTTTTTCGCCCGAATTCTCTCAAATGATTGATGATGTTACTCGACCGGGCGACCTGTTCACTGATGTTGCGGCTTACCGTCAATAGCTGTTCCGGGGAAATCTCTTGGCCTTTCTTGATCATTTTGGCCAAGAAATCGGCTCCCACTTGTATGGCGTTCAGGGGTTGGTTGATCTCATGGGCGATCCCTGTGGCCATTTCGCCCAAGGTGGCCATCTTGCTTGCCTGGGTGAGTTTGGCATCCTGTTCCAGACGCCGCGTTACGTCCACGGTGCGCACAATCAATGTGCCGCCGGAGGTGCCGTTCTCCGCATCCCGGAGTTTTCCGGAACGGGCGTGAAGGTTTATCACGAAATTGTCTCCGTTACGCTTTTTCGCCCAGACTTTGGGTACAAAGACATAGACGTCCTGTGGGGCTTGCTCCAGTTCCCCCCATACCCGTTTGGCCTCTTCTTCATCGAGTAAATCGAGAAACGACCTTCCCAGGAGATCCTCATGTTCATACTGATAGGTTGCGCCTGCAGAATTGTTCACGTCCAGGATCTTTCCGGAATCCCAATCTACGGTGAACAAGGGATTGGGATCGTTGTTGAACAGGAGGCGATATTTCTCCTCGCTGGCTTTGACCTCTTCTTCTATCTTTAACCGGTCTTGGACTTCCTGCTTGAGTTTTCGGTTGGCCACGATAAGTTCCGCGGTCCGTTCCTTCACCCGTTGCTCGAGTTCGTCGCGCGCCTTTTGGAGCTCTTCTTCCGCAATATGCCGGGCGGAAATGTCCACGACATTGCCTAAGATGGCCGGTTTGCCGTGGTATTCGATGCGGGAGTTACGACGCTTAATCCAAATGGTTTCCCCGTTCTTTTTGAGACCCCTGGCCTCGTATTCAGACGGGACGGTATGACCTTTCAGGCGTCGTTGTCGGGTTTCTTTGACGAGTTTCCGGTCGTCGGGATGAACGAAATCGAGCACGTCCATGCCTTCCAACTCATCGCGGGCATAGCCGAAAATGTCGGCGAACCGTTTGTTGGCGAACTGGATTTTTTCATGCTGGTCGATGTAAATGCCGATGAGCGAATTCTCCACCAAGGTGCTGTATTTTTCTTCCGACTCCCGAAGGGCTTTTTCCGCCTGCCGTCGTTCCGCGATCTCGTTGGATACACTTTGAATCGTTTCATTGGTTACTTTGGCCAACGATTGGAGTAGTTCCAACTGAGAGAACCCGGATACCCTGGCGTCCAGATTCCCTTTGGAGACACGGTGCAGCACATCGAAGTGCTCAGCCAACCCGATAGCAAAATCATGGGAAAGATTAACAATTTCTCCCAAGTTTTCTGCCGTTGTATTGACCAGGTGTTTCAGTTTAGAGAGGAGTTCCAGCCTGGATTCTTCCGATACCCGGGCTTCGGGATTTCCCGAGGAGATCTGCTTCAGCGCCTCGAAGACCTCGGAAAGACCCAGGGCCAATTCCATGCTGAGGTCTTCCAGCTCTTGGTCCCGTTCTTCGACCATTTCCCGAAAGGCGGTGAATTGCTTATGTACCACTTTCAGCGTTTCTTCCATGGAATCGAGGTCGATGTTTCTTTTGAACGGTTCGCAGTCCAGGCAAAGCTCGATTTTTTCCAAAAACCTTCCCTGAATTTCGTTTCTGCAAAAGGTTCCCGGAACCAGCCAACATTTGTATGTTTGGGTTTTATATGCCGGGCATTCCGTTTCCCCGCAATTAAGAACCTCCCAGCATTTTACTTTCTCCGACTTGGACTCGTTCATGGAACAATTTCCTTTGTGGCACTCATAGTCCTTGACACAGTCACTCTCTCAATGGTATAGGATTGCTGGAAAAAACTACCGGATGATGCGCTTACATAACATACCGGAACGAAGCGATCAAAGGTTTTCCCGCAGACGCAAAAGCAGCCTGTGAAACACTTTCCGGCGCGAGAGCGAACGCATCATAGTTCATGCCCGATAGTTGGTACCGAAAGGAGGAAAAGGATGTCCAAGAAAATTCTGATTGTGGATGACGAGCCAGACATCATTACTTTTCTCAGTGCGCTTCTTGAGGAGAACGGTTATGAAAGCGTGAGTGCCAAGGACGGGACGGAGGGGTTGGAACTGTTGCGGAAAGAGAAACCGGACTTGGTGTTGCTCGATCTCATGATGCCGAAGAAAAGCGGGATTACGATGTTTCAGGAGCTGAGAAAAGATCCTGAACTGAGTGATATCCCGGTTATCGTCGTAACCGGTGTGTCCGAAGTTACAGGCGTTGATTTTCGAAACTTTATGTTCAAACAGCCGATGCGGGATGAAAAGAAGTTTGTGGAGACGACCGGGCTTTCAAAATACACGGTTCCGGACGGCTACATCGAAAAGCCGATTGACCCGGATGAATTGATCAAGGTGGTTAACGAGACCTTGAACGCGCGTTAACCAAGCCGGAAAATCGGGGTGTGCCCCCGTATGGGCGCTTTCCACGAGGTCCGGACCTGGGGTCCGGACTTCATTGTTTCAAACGGGCAAGGCGTTCCCCAAAAACCGGGCCCCCCTATCTGCGGGTGTAATTGTCGCCTTTCCGCTGAACCGCCTAAGTGCCGCCTCCCGGGAAAATCTCTTCTTGACATTGGCGCCTACTTGTCATATAAGGCCGACGAACTCTACGAGGCTCGTGTCATCACCATTTCCTGACGATGTATCCTACGCAACCGAGGGTGATAATGTTGTCAAAGAGCGGAATTGCCCGGTTTTCTATCACGCACATCCCTCCCCGGCGGATAAACGGACCTGAACTTTCCCTGGTTTCTGAACAATCGGGATTCAAACGGCGAAAGGAACGTTTGATACAATGACATCAAAGATGGAACTGTTGTTTATTTACGGCCTAGCGGCCATCTTGCTCATTATCGGCGTTGTGTGTTACGCATCGTTTTCCCAGGAAGTTCCCGATGAACCGGTAAGGCTGGTATTTGACACAAGTGCCGGTAAGGTTCTGTTTGATCATCAAACCCATTCGTCCGCGGACGGTTACGGCTTTTACTGCGAAGATTGTCATCACTACGAGCAAGATGACGGCGGGATGGGGTGTGACGGACCTTACTGCCACGGTGCGGACACGGAGCCCACCCGATCGGACGCCTTCCATGCCAATTGCCAGGGCTGTCATGAAGAAAGCGGGGCCGGTCCGGTTGAATGCGGTACGTGCCACTTGCAGTATTAAGGCCAACAGGGATACCAACACAGGGGATCGTATTATGATAAAAAGACCGTTTCTGGGAATTGTGAAGCCGAAACTGAATTACAACGTGGTTCCGGATGAAGTTCAAGAGCTTAAAGTGCCAAAGGATGTGACCCTGCTGTTAAGAGACGACAATCCCGGAGCGGGCGGGGATCTCGAGGTCGGGGCCAAGGTGAAAACCGGCCAGCGATTGAGTAAGTCCGCCGAAAGCTCAACCTATGTCATTTCTTCCGTAACCGGGACCATCTCCAATCTATTTCCCTATGTTGGCTCTTTCGGGGAAGTTTATCCTTACGGAGGCATATTTGAACAATCGTATACCGCCATAACCATCGCTGCCGACGAAAAAGACGTATGGGACGATGAATATACGGGGGACGCCTCCCTGGACACCGCGCTTCGCTTCTTTGAATATCTACCGGGCAATCCTTCTTTCCGCGCCTTTGCCGATCCGAACACCGCCATACGGATGATCATCATATGCGGCCAGGACCAAGATTTGCTTTTGACCGCCAATCAGGCCGTCATTCAAAACGAGCTTGACGCCATCAAGACAGGTGTTAAAGCGCTCAAGGACATGACGGGCGTGGATCGAATTTTACTCACTGTTCCCGAGGGCATGGTGCAACAAGCGATTTCGACCGGTGCGGAGGCGAAGGCCTTGAGCGCCGAATATCCGTCCGGCCTGCCACACATGATTATGAAAGACGTTGTGGGAACCGTAATACCGGAAGGTCACACACCGGCGGAGGCCGGGGCGTTCTTTATCAGTGCGGAAGCAGTTGCGGCCTTGGGGGCCTCTGTGGACACGGGCCGACTCTGCGTTACTAAGATGGTCAGCGTAGTTAGAAAAGGGGGAAAGGCCACCAACCTGAAAGTCAGAATCGGCACTCCGTTACGAGTGCTGCTTGGGGCCTGTGGTATTACCGTCAAAGATCGCGACCGGATGATCTTGGGTGGTCCGATGAGAGGGGTAGCTACCTACTCGGACGAACTGCCCATAGAACCCCAAACAGACGGCCTTGTGGTGCAAGATCAGCAGGAAAGCCCCTTGTTGGCGGATCATCCCTGCATCAACTGTGGTGAGTGCATTAAGATCTGTCCGGTTAAGATACCGGTAAACATGCTCATTCGCTTTTTGGAAGCAAGCCTTTATGAAGATGCCAGAGATATGTATGAATTGGCATGTTGTATCGAGTGTGGCTTGTGTGCATATGTGTGTCCGTCCAGGATTCCAATTTTTCAGTATATTCAGCTGGCAAAGCGCGAACTGGACCTACGGGAAGCCGCGGAGGCAGAAAATGAATAGGGACTTGAGTGGTGAAAAGCTGGTTGTTTCTTATGCCCCCTACTGGCATGACGGCAGAACGGTTTCATCCAGGCACCGGCAGATGATGCTTGCTGCCCTTCCTGCAGTAATCATGGGAATCAGCCAATATGGCAGTCCGGCGCTGGGTATGATCTCCCTGGCGACGGCGTCGGCCGTCATTTGGGAATTTATCATGAATTTGATGCTCGGCAAGCGTGTTTCCATCGGTGACGGAAGCGCGGCGGTAACCGGCCTCTTGTTGGGCATGCTGTTGCCTGCGACCGCGCCTTGGTGGATTGTCATTTTGGGCACATTCTTGGCGATCATCGTAGGCAAACAAATATTCGGCGGCCTCGGCCTCAACCCCTTAAATCCCCCCTTGCTTGCCTTGGCCATGCTGGTCATTTCGTTCGGAAGTATCTTTGACTTCAATATGGCCCTACGTAATTACGAATTGGGGTTTGCCATGACCTATCCCCTTGCCGACTTGAAGGCCCTGGGAACGGCGGGCATAGCTCATTTTAGTGTGGGTGACTTGTTTATGGGCAAGCAGATCGGCGGGGTCGGGTCCACTTTCGGGCTGGGACTGGTGATCGGAGGCATATACCTGATCCTGAGAGGGTACGTACGGTGGGAACTCTCCCTCTCTTTCTTGGCGGGTGTCTTCATCACGGCTTGGCTGTTTAATCTGTCCGATTCCACTGCGTACGCCGGTCCCCTGTTCCACTTATTTACCGGTTATACGTTGATCGCCGCATTTTTCCTGGTTCCGGAGGATTCCTCATCTCCGGTCAACTTTATTCCCATGCTGATATTCGGTGCCTTGGCCGGCGTCATGACCGTGTTGATTCGGAATGTGGGGGCCTACGTGGACGGCGTTCCCTTTTCGATCCTATTGCTGAATCTTGCCAACCCCCTACTCGACAAAATTAGACCGAAAGCGGTTGGAAAGGTGGTTGAAAATGCGTGATATCATCCGGATGATCGTGGTTCTCGGCCTCCTGGCCGCATGTTCCGGCGCGTTGCTGGCGGCCGTTAAGTCCGGGACGGCGAAACAGATTGAGGTCCAGCAGCTTAAATTTGTAAAGGGGCCGGCCATAAAAGCGATTTTGGAAGGTGCAGCCAACGATCCCATTCAGGATCGATTCAAGCTCATGGACGGGGATACGGAACGGACGTTTTTTGTGGGCAAGTTTGAAAACAAACCGACGGCTATTGCTTACGAGACCTTTGGAAAGGGGTATGGTGGTGATATCGGCATCATGGTCGGGGTGGATCTCAAAACCGACCAACTCGTAGGGATAGGCATTACCACTCACTCTGAAACGCCCGGCTTGGGCGCCAGAGCCAAAACCGACCAGGAGTTCAAAAACAGTTTCCAGGGGCTTTCCTTAAAAGACCCTATCAAGGTTGATGATGTGGACGCCGTTTCCGGAGCAACCATTACGTCTAAAGGTGTGTGTACGGGGATTAACAACAGCGCCGATTTCTACGAACGATTGAAACCGAAAATTGTTGAAAAGGCGAAGTCCGTTACCGACTAGGGGGAGAAATAATGGCCAAGACGATTGTTCAAGAATTCACCAAGGGGTTGTGGGAAGAGATCCCACCCTTCCGGCTGGTGTTGGGCCTGTGTCCGATTTTGGCGGTAACCAAATCCGTGGCAAATGGATTCGGCATGGGGGTGGCCGCCACCTTCGTACTGTTGTGTTCCAACGTTCTAGTCTCCGTGCTGCGATCCATAATCCCGGTTAAGGTTCGGGTGCCCTGTTTCATCATTATTATCGCTACCTTTGTTGTTGTGGTGGAGCTGGTGATGCAGGCGGTCGCTTATCCTTTGTTTCTGCAGCTGGGCATTTTCATACCGCTCATTGTGGTAAACTGTGTCATTTTGGGGCGCGCTGAAGCCTTTGCCTTCAAGAACCGTGTGACCTATGCGGCCGCAGACGGGCTGGGCATCGGTCTCGGGTTTACCCTTTCGCTGACCGCGGTTGGTGCCGTTCGCGAAATCCTGGGCAATGGAACGGTTTCCATTCCTTTTACAGACCAAGTGATTCCGCTTTTCGGGCCCGCTTTTCAGCCCTTTACATTTATGGTGGAGGCGCCCGGGGCTTTTGTCTGTTTGGGCCTGATGCTGGGGTTGATGGACCTGGTGGGGAGTAAGGGATAGACACGAGTGAGCCAATTTGGTGATAAAAGGGTTTCTGGTTAGCCGTCCTTCTGAAAAACGGAGGCGATGAAGGAGTCATCTGATGGGAGATTACATATTGCTGGCCATAAGCGCCATCCTGGTGAACAACATCTTGTTGATTCAGTATTTGGGCAATTGCCCCTTTCTGGGAACCTCCAAAAAGATGGAAACGGCCACAGGTATGGCTATGGCGGTGGTCTTCGTGCTGGCCATGGCCGGCATCGTTACATGGATTTTGGAGATGGTGTTCCTTAAGCCGCTGGGTCTGGAATATATTCGAACGATCGTGTTTATCCTGGTTATCGCTTCGTTGGTCCAATTCGTGGAGTTGTTCCTCAAAAAGACCATACCGGCGTTGTATGCCGGTCTCGGGATTTTCCTGCCTCTTATTACGACCAACTGTGCGGTCATGGGGGTATGTTTGATCAATGTCAAGGAGGAGTATAATTTTCTCGAGATGCTGGTTTCTTCTTTGTCCTATCCTGCCGGTTTTGGTTTGGCCCTTATTCTTTTCGCCGGCCTCCGGGAGCGCATCAATGTGGGACGGGTGACGGCCCGAAAAAGGACCGGCGTTGCCTTGATCGACAAAAGGATGCGTGACCGGGTGACCATCGGGCGGGTGCCGGGGCCCTTACAAGATGTGGCCATTGCATTGGTGACGGCGGGATTCATGTCGCTGGCCTTTCTGGGATTCAAGGGAATGATTTAGGAGATAGATGATGATAGAAGCCTTGCTTGTCATGTTGGGATTGGGGGCTGTTTCGGGAACCCTTCTGGGGATTGCCTCAAAGGTGTTTTACGTTTGGGAAGATCCGCGGATTGCCGAAGTCGAGGACTGTCTGGCCGGTGCCAATTGCGGGGGGTGTGGATATACCGGGTGCAGCGCTTGTGCCGCCGCTATTGTGTCCGGGGAAGCCCCGGTGAGCGCTTGCATCGTCGGCGGAACCGGTTCCGCAACCCGCGTGGCCGCGGTCATGGGCATGGAAGTGGGGGCTGCCGAACCGTTGACGTCTGAAAATACCTGCACGGGCGGGTTCCGGGCACCGGAAAAGTACTATTATATGGGCATCAGTGATTGTCGCGCCGCCGCCCAACTCTACGGGGGCGCCAAGGCGTGTACCGTCGGGTGTCTGGGATACGGTACGTGTGTCAAGGCATGTCTGTTCGACGCTTTGGAGATGGGCCCGGACAACGTCCCGGTGGTGAAGGTTGAAAATTGTGTCGGTTGCGGCGCTTGCCAGTCCGTATGTCCCAAAGGGATCATGAAAGTAAGGACGCCCTCTCAGCGGGTCTTGCGATTTCACGAGCGAACGGATCGGTTGGCGCCCTGTCGGCAGACCTGTCCTGCCGAAATCAATATTCCGCAGTATATCGACCATATTAAACATGAAGAATATGATCAGGCCTATCTGACGATTATGGAACGAAATCCCATGCCCCTTTCCATCGGTCGGGTTTGCCCGCATCCCTGTGAGGATGCATGCCGCCGGGCGGTGGGTGGCGACGATCCCGTTTCCATTAACCAGCTGAAACGGTTTTGTTCCGACTGGGTCTTTGATAACAATGCGCCCGTTAATATTCCGGTGGCACCGGATACGGGATTCAAGGTGGCCATTGTCGGGGGCGGCCCCAGTGGTTTGAGTGCGGCATTTTTCTTAAGGCGGTTGGGTCACCAAGTGAAGATCTATGAGTGGATGCCGGAGCTCGGGGGCATGATTTACTATGGGATTCCGGAATATCGCCTGCCCAAAAAGATCCTGGGTCAGGATGTGCAACGGATCCTCGACCTGGGGGTTCAAGTCAAAACGGGGGTAAAGTTCGGCGTGGACTTCGATTTGGAATCCTTGGTGGGCGGCGGGTATGATGCCGTGCTTACATCTATCGGTGCATGGAATCACGCTTCGGCACGCATTCCCGACGAAGACAAAGTCAAAGGGGTTATTCCGGCGACGATCTTTTTGCGACGCCAAGGGCTGGGGGAGGCCAATCCGATCGGCAAGCGGGTCGGTGTCATCGGGGGCGGCAATGTGGCCATGGACGCCCTGCGGACCAGCGTGCGCTTGGGGGCCGAAAAAGTCTACTGCCTCTACCGAAGAGAGATCAAGGACATGCCGGCGAACCAGGTGGAAATCGAGGCGTGTAAACATGAAGGCATCGAATTCATTACGCTGTGTACACCGACCAAGTTCGTCACGGACGACGACGGGAACCTGACCGGTATCGAGTATCTGAAAAACGAACTCGGGGAACCCGACGCCAGCGGGCGGCAAAAACCGGTGCCTGTCGAAGGGTCGGAAACGGTGCTTCCTCTGGACAACTTTATCTTGGCGATCGGTCAGGTAACGGATTCATCGTTTGTCAATGAGGAAGGCGCCGCTGTGGCCAGACTTTCAACAAAGAAAGGGGCCATTGTCTGTGACTCGGATACGCAGCAAACCGATATTCCGTATGTCTTTTCAAGCGGGGACTCCGCCGGACCGCCGGGACTTCTGGTCGCGGCCATCGGGGCGGGGAGGCGGGCCGCCCGGGGAATCCACAAGTATCTCATGGGCGAGGAAATGGCCTTCCCCGAGACCAGGCTTCGAGTCGATCCGGGGCGGATGACCGGGCATATCCCCGGGACCATATTCGAACATGTGGAAGGTGTTCAGAAGAAGGGCCGTATCGGCCAACCGGAACTGGAACCGGGTTCATATGAACGACAGCATACGTTTGCCGAGGTGGATTTAACCATCAGTGAAGCAGATGCCTTAAAAGAGGCAAATCGGTGTATGCGGTGCTGTTTGACCTGTTACGACCGTGACATATAAATAGGTGGATTATTACATTGGGGGATTGGCTTCACGGTGTTGAGACCGGGGTTAATCCCCCGAATTGTGTGGGGACGTTGAACCGAAACTCAGAGCGAAGGCGGGTATATATCCAATGAATGAGGCAAATGGAACGATCCCGGATAACCCCCCGAGCGATACTCAGGAAACCGACGCAGGCGGCGTGGTCATCCTGGGTATCGGGAACCTACTCTTGTCGGATGAGGGTATCGGGGTTCACGTGGCCAACCGATTGCTGGAGATGGATCTTCCTCCGGGCGTGCGGGTCATCGAAGGCGGAACCGACGGCTTTCGATTAATGAATGTCGTGACAGGGGCTGACCGGGTGGTGGTGGTCGATGCTGTCAAAGGGGGGGGAGAGCCGGGGTCCATATATCGGTTTAACATTGAGGACGCCCCGTCATCACCGGACACCTTCAAGACCTCGGTTCACCAGATCGGTATACTTGAAGTGATTCACTTTTCGGAATTTCTGGGCAAAACGCCTGAGGCCACCGTCATCGGTGTGGAACCCAAGTCGATCGAGATGTCCATGGAGCTTTCGCCGGAGATTCAGGAGAAGGTGCCACGGGTCATCGAGTTGGTCCTTGAAGAAGTCAACAAGTATCTGTCCGAAACAGGCAAGTCCGCGTCTTAGGGCTCCCGCAAAAATAATTTCACAGAATCGGCGCTCAGATTTGGTTCCGAAGAACTGCTGTCAAAAACGCTTCCAACGAACTTGACTTGTCTTTTTTGAGAAGGTCGTGCGCTGGGGCCGCTTCAAATTTCAAGGCGCCTAAAACTCGGCCCCAAGAGACCCTAAATTCCGTTGGGGCTGTCTTTTCAGAAT
>CAZHHS010000002.1:0-211 GCA_964532395.1 uncultured Desulfobacterales bacterium
CCAGGAAAAGACGGAACGTAAGGCGCCCTTGATGCCATAAGCCGTATGGTGGGTGTAGGCCACCCTGTCCATTTGCCAATTGAGTCCTTTGATGTACCAGATAATCCGAGCGATACATCCCACAAAAAAGATGGCAAAAGAAAGCCACAAAAGCGGTCCTGTTACAAAGTCGTACATTTTTCTCTCCTTACCTCTCAGGCATCACAAGTTC
>CAZHHS010000002.1:221-32937 GCA_964532395.1 uncultured Desulfobacterales bacterium
GCCCTTAACCCCCCAAAGAAGGCCCTTGGCGAAAAGCCGACGCAAACGGGCGGCCATTTACTCCGGCCAATCTTTCTCATCTCTGCCTACCAGGAAATTCCACATGGCCAGCATCGCTAAGAGAACGACGCCCATCAGCACATAGGTCATGCCCTTGGAATAGGTAAAAAACGCTTGCAACGTGTGAAAAGTCGTATCCATAGTCTTCTTCCTCCCAACAACCCCTTAGTGGGCGTCCTTATACTCCGGGTGTTCGTAGAAAATCGGCATCCGCTTCGCGATAAACCGAAATGCAATGATGAAAACCGTCACCAAGAACACCGTGATTCCAATCTCCATCCAGTGGGGAAAATATCGCTCACTCGAGGGTAGCCGCCAATTAAAAGCCACCATAGAAACGTTAAACCGGTTCACCACTATCCCAAGAACGGTCCATAAGGCGGTCCACTTTACCAGCGTGACATTCTTGTCTCGTACGGCAACGGCATACAAGAAACCGGGCAATGCGACGAAACCCAGCACCTCCACAAGAAACCAGACACCATAGGAGGTGCCCAGGTAATGCCAGTTATTATCCATTGAAAGTCCGAACACCTTCATGGCAAAATAGCCCCCCATTACCCAGCAAGCGCCCTTAGCGAAACCGAACGTGACATGGGAGTTTTCAGCCAAGTGTGTCTCGTCCATCTTGTCATGGAAATAACGGTGGGAGAGGGTACTCTCGAATATCACCATGGACAAACCGGCGAAAATGCTTGAAACGAAGAAAAAGACGGGCAAGTAAGTGGAGTACCATAGTGGGTGAACTTTGGACGGCGCAATGAGAAAGAGCGCCCCCAAAGAAGACTGATGCATGGTCGATAAGATGACACCGAAGATGGTCAAAACCAAGGTAAGCTTTACCACAATGTTTCGCACCTTCTTTAGGCCCAACCACTCCAGTGCTGCCGGCGAATATTCAATCAGCAGAACAGTCAAGTAGAGGAAAACACAAAGACCCACTTCGAACAACACGGAGGTAGTTCCCTGCTGAACGAAGATCGGGTATGGCAAGCGCCATGGTCGGCCGACATCGTAATGCAAGGCCAGTACGACCAAGGCATAGCCAAGAAATGCAGTGAGAATCGCCGGCCGGACCGCTGAGTGATATCTCTTCAGCCCGAAGATGTAACAGGCCGCAGAAGTCGTGTAACCACCGGCCGCCAAAGCAACACCGCACAACAGGTCGAAGCTGATCCATATCCCCCAAGGGTTGTTGTCGGAAAGGTTGGTGATCGCCCCCAATCCTCCCGTAAAGCGAAGGACCGTGAGGATCAGCCCCATCAAAACAATAATCCCGGCCACAATATTGAAAGGATTGAACAGGGACTCATTGGCCGCAGTAGCTTCTTCGGACATTATGAATTCTCCTCCTTGTCATTCGCCGTAGCTTCTTCAACCGCTTTCTTCACTTCCACCTCGACAAGCCGTTTATGCTTTAGTTCCGCCTGCTCCAAGGCCTTCGACAGCTTGGCTTCGGCATCTGCGCTTGCCCTGGTGAGTGCAGACCTCACGGCTTGACGTCTCTCCTCCGCGGCAATCTTGTCCTTTCGTTTCGACACTGCATAGATGCCGCCCAGAAGAACAGGCCAGAGACCGGCGATCACCGGAACAGAAGCCAATGCGCCGGAAGTTAGCTTAGGCGCGGCTGTCACGCCCAAATCTTCCTGCATCCCCACCTCGCTGAACGGAACGCCCGAGACATACATCCAGCTCGTGCCGCCCATCTCATGTTCACCGTAAATGTGGTCGACATATTGATCGGGAAAACTGCGGATACGTTCCCGAGCGATGGTGATCAGGTCCTCTCGTTTTCCAAACGTCAACGCCTCCTTTGGACAGGCTTCCACACATCCAGGCAACTTGCCCTTTAAAAGCCTCGGGGTATAGCACATCGTGCACTTCATGATTCTCGGTTCAAGCGGCTCATCGTACTCGTAAGCGGGAACATAGAACGGACAGGCAATCATACAGTATCGACATCCCACACAAACGGACGCATCATAGGTGACCGCCCCTTCCTCCGTCTTCTCAAACGCCCGGACGAAACACGCCGAGGCGCAAGCCGGTTCCAAGCAGTGATTACACTGCATCTTGCGATAGTCCGGACCGTCTGTTCCTTCAATAGCGTCATAACTGTTCACCACAGTGTAAGTTCCGGCATCGGTCCTTCTCTTGTCCTCCAACACCGATAAATCATCAAAGGGTCGTTTCGGGTCGGGTAGCTTATTCACCTCATTACACGCCGCTTCGCATTTCCGGCATCCAATGCAGCGCGTCATATCGTGAAGCACCCCCAAACTCTCCGGGTAACCCGTGAAATGCTTGTTTCCAGCGGCCCGGGCTGATCGACCCACCGTCAAAGACATCCCCGCAGCTCCCATCCATCCTAAAAATCTCCGTCGTGATATAGCCATATCAAAAACCCCTTCAAAAGAAATGCGAGTCAAGGACCACCCGCAGAGCGGGTGGCTTGAATTTTCGGCCCAAGGCCGAAAAGGCAAAAGCAACCTTGCTTTCATCCTTGCGTTTGCAACCTGGTGCTAATAAGGTTGCAAACAATGATCCTGCCCTATTTCTTCTTTTCTTTGTGACATGCCTTACAATCTCGTGGCTTTGGCTTTTCCAATTTCATTTCTTTATGACATCCGAGACACTGTATATGGTAGGCGCCCTTCAAACCCGGCCTGAGCAAATTATTGTCGTCAAAAGGTCGGCCGTGGCACCGGGAACACTTGGGTGGTTTCTTTGCCGGCGGGCTGCCGTGATGGCAACCCTGACACAAAGTTCCCTTATCCCGATGGAAATAGGTCGCCAGTTTCTTGTCCTTCGTCTTCTTAACCAACGCTTTGACGATTTTTCTGTGTGGGAGCTCAGCTGCCTCATATTGATCAACAAGCGTCTTAATCACCACCTTTTCCGGAATGTCGTCGTCTTTATAAGTCCCCTCCATGGGGGGTCTTGCCTCAAGCATTTTCTTGGCCACATCCTCGGGCTTCATTCCTGGTTCTACCATCTCCCCCGGGTTCATGTGGCAGGTCCCACAGGCCGACGGGTCGGGCCTCCCGGTCCGTCCGATAAAGGCATGGCAACCGGCACATTCCTTTTCTTGCTGCCTCTCGTTGTGACACCCCAGGCAACTTTGTTCCCTGTCCGGTTGATGCATTGCCTGGGCGAGTTTGATGAAATCGCCGTCCTTATTACCCTCTAGGGTGTGACATTTCTGGCTGCATGAATCGAGGCTTTGATGGTGACAAACACGGCAGGTGTCGTTGTAGCCTTCATGGTCCTTGTGATTAAAGGGAACCGGATCCATCAGGACCAGGTCCTTTTTCTTCTCCGCCGGAAGCTCTTTTTTGGGGCCCTGGATCAGAACGAAATCGGGTTGCTTCCGTTCAATCCGCGGAACCTTTTCAATGGTTTTAATCTGCTCTTGCGCCTGGGGATCATGGCAACCCCTGCACGCTACCGGGCCGATCGCCTTTTTCTCGACCAGTGTGGGATCCTCGGCCCGTCGCCTTCTGTGGCAGTCGACACATGAAACATGCGATGCCAGGCGTATGGACATGCGGTTCTCCTCGGTCTGCGCCTTGTGGCAATACCGGCAGGATCCTTCCTTGTCCTTGGCATAATAGAGTTTCTTCTTGATCTCGTCATACTGATGGTGGCACAGACCGCACTTGGTCTCATTCTTCACCTTATCTTTCGTGGCCTCTATATGTCGATAATGCAGCGATTTATCCATTACCATGGGTTGCCAAGAAGATACGATCTGATTGTCCTCAGGTTCTACGTGACATTTGCCGCAACGCTCCACGGGCCCACTTTTTTGCCCTGCCTTGACATATTCCTTGTGACAGCTAATGCATTCCGTATGATAGACATCCAAGACCTGCTCCCGACTCGTATCTTCGAGGCGCTTGAATTTCGGCGATAATGCCTTCTTCTCCACCAAGGACGGTGGACGCTTCGCCTCTAGATGGCATGCCTTGCAATCCTTGTCACGTTTCGCCAGAGTCTCCGTATGCCGGTCATGCAGAAAGACAACCGCCGGTCTTTCAATTTCCCCAAATTGTTGGAGTGTATCGATGGTTAGAATGTCGGCTCGGGCCTCCGAAGTGGACACTTGGGGTTCCGAAACCGCCGTATTTCCCACCGCGTATACGGCAATGGAGCCTACGGCAACCAGGATACCGGCCAGCCCTAAATAGAATTTTGCTTTTAGCATGTCGTTAACCCTCGTCGTTAAGCAGTTTAGCCCCCACGTTCATGTGACGTCGTTTAATGGGGACGTGGCAAAAAATCTGGTGACACCCCTACAGGGCTCAGTGCGCCTGGCTGAAATGCACAAAACGTAATACCTGTTGTGACCATGGATGATTTACTATACTGAAATAATATAGATAGTAATACTCTAACTAACAGCCTCTTACCCGGCTGTCAAGAAAAAAATAAATCTCCATCTGGTCAACAACAAAAAAAGCAAAGGCGTCCGAGATCAGGGTCACTGCCTCATTCCTTTTTCATACCGGTACTCGCCCTGAGAGCAAATATCGCCGCCGATCCCAGACTCTTTGCCTCTGCCACACAAAAAGCCCTTCGGAAACAGAACATATATGGTCTGCAATGCCAAAAGGGCTTGTGGTGCACATCATGTCTTCTTCCGGGTCCGTTTTAGGGTCGCCTCTTTTCGCCAATCCGTACCATGCGATTCGAGATACTTCTCAATCGCCTGCTTGGCTGCTGCCGAAATGCTGATAAACTGTTTGTCCGCAACTTTCTTGAGGGCCGCTTTCATGCGGGGATCGATTTTAACGGTAAGCAAGAAACCCATCCTCCTGGCCAGGTAAAAGAAATACCCATGAGATCATACTTTTAGCCCCAACGCGAACCTCCCGCAGGAGGCGAAGGCTTAGCCGCTCGATATATACTAAATTAGTAGAGTACTAAACATTATTTCTCCATGCAAGCAGAAAATGACAAACCCCAAATATTTTATTCAGTCGGTAATACTCAGACTATATTTTGGAAGGAAGAACGGAATTGTGTTGCCGGAGCGTGGAAAGCATTCCGGGGGTTGTCACCAGGGAAAGGCGTCCCAGTTCCTCATGGGCACGTCCTACTGGACGGTCTCAGGACTTGCGGCGTCTGCCTTCGCTTTTCGCCGGGCTTCTATGCGTTTCATCGCCCGCTCCAAGGCGATGTCGAGGGCCTCCTGGCTGATCGGCTTGGCCACGAAGTCAGCCGCCTCAAGGGCCTTGCTTCTGATCGCCAGGTCCTGGTCGCCATAGCCGGTAATCATGATGACCTCCGTATCGTGACGCTCCGTTTTGACCTGGCGAAGAAGCTCCATTCCGTCGCCTCCCGGCATCTTAATGTCAGCCAGTACGATGGCAGGCAGAAGCCGCCTGAACATCTCCAGAGCCTTTGCCACACTTTCTGCGGTATGGACTTCATAGCCGGCATCGGTCAAAGAGATGCTTAGCACATTGCGGATCCCCTCTTCATCGTCTACCAACAATATTCTTTCTTTCATCACTTCTCTCCGGCAACGGGAAATTTCAGGACGAATGTCGTGCCGCCGGACGCTTTGGAAACGACACGGATTTCACCATCATATTCCTGGATGATGCCATAGCTTATGGAAAGACCCAATCCCGTACCTTTCCCCACCTTTTTTGTGGTAAAGAAGGGCTCGAAGATCTTGTTCTGAATGGCTTCTGGAATCCCCGTACCCGTATCCGCAACTTCGACACGGATTTGATCGCCCTCCAACTGGGTCTTAAGTGTAATTCTTTTCTCCGCCTGGCCGGGGGCGCATCCTTGCCACCGATCTTCGATCGCATCTCGCGCATTGGTCAGCAAGTTAATGAAGACCTGCTCTAATCGATTCGCATCGGCTGAGATATGCGGCAGATCTTCATCCAGTTCCTTCGTTACGGTAATGTCCCTGAGTGTCAGCTGCTGACTGAAAATCTCAAGGGCCTTGCTGAGCGGTTCATTCACCTGAACTTTTTCTCTTGTCACATCAGATTTTCGCCCAAATTCGCGCATATGCTTGATGATCCGTGACGCACGATCCACATGCCCGTCAATCTCGTCGGCCATGGTCTTCAAGATTTCTTCTTGGATACCTTCTTTCGCATCCACCTTCTTTTTCAGAAATGTACTTGCCGTTTTAATGACGGAAAGGGGTTGATTCAGCTCATGAGCAACCCCGGTGGCCATTTCCCCCAAAGTGGCCATCTTGCTGGCCTGGATGAGCTGGGTTTCCTTTACCAGACTTTCCGTCACATCCACTGTAGTGGCAATGATACCGTATTTTCGGCTGTATTTCGTCCGGCAGGCATAGACATCCACGTAGAAATGGCTGCCATCCTTACGCTGGTGTCGGATCTTCGGATAGGCGCTGCAAAGCGTTGACGTCAACAGTTCGCTGGTCGCCAAAACACCGTCTTGAAAATCATCCGCACCCAAATCGAAAAATGACTTTCCAATCAATTCCGCCTTGTCGTACCCGTAACAAGCCAAGGCTCGGGCATTGACATCGAGAATATCGAACGTCCCCAGTTCCAGCAGAAAAATCGAGTTTGGATCGTAATCGAACAGCGTTCGGTACTTCTCCTCCGACTCTCGAAGTTCCTCTTGAGATGCGTGGAGTGCATCCTCGGCTTGCTTTCGTTCCGTAATATCGACGACGTTACCCAAAATGGCGGGTTTTCCCAAATACTCAATGCGCGCATTGCGCCGCTTGATCCATACGGTTTCACCACCTTTGGTAAGCCCCCTGGCATCATATTCCGCCGGCGCTTCTTCGCCCTTCAAGCGCCTTTCCCGAATATCGTCCGTAAATGCCCTGTCTTTGGGATGAACCAGTTCGCGAGAGGCAATACCGACAAGTTCCTCCCTGGGATACCGATAGATTTGTGCCAGCCTCTCATTGGCAAAGACGATCTGCCCGTCCTGGTCGATATAAATCCCGGTCGGTGAATTGTTCACCAGCGTGCTGTATTTGTGTTCGCTCTCTTTCAGCGCCTCTTCAGCCCGCTTTCGGGCCGTAATGTCCAGAGACGATTCGATAATTTGTGAAACATGGCCGTCGGCATCAAGGATGGGATACCCGTGGACCTCAACGTTCCTTGGGTTGCCTTCCTGATCGTAATGGAGATGCTCCACCGTAACCGGCTTTTTGGTCTGCCGGATAGCTGCCAGCGGGCACGGGTGGCTAGCAGACTCACAAGGCGTGTTGCTCTTGTGTGTCAGCTGATGACAAGTGATCTTTTCCGGCAAGGTCCCTTTGTGCGACGCTGAATTGGCCATGGTTACGGTGTAGTCGGAGGCATTGATGACGTAGAACGGATGGGGCAGCGATTCAATGATCAAGCGCAAAAACTCGGTTTGACGCTGTGTTTGTTCCTCCGCTCGCTTACGATTATCCATCTCCCGTGAAACACTCTCGATCATTCCGTTGGTCATCTGTTTGAGGGCTTCCAACAACTCAATGTCAGAACTTCCGTGAACCCGTGTCATCAGATCACCTTCTGAAGCCTTGTGTAACACATCAAAATACTCCGCCAACCCCATGGCAAACTCATGAGATAGCTCGACGATCTCCGAAAGATTTTTTGCCGTGATGTTTACGCATCGCTTGATCTCAGCAACCAGATCCGACTCCGATGTTTCGTCCACCTTCACCTGAGGGTTGCCAGCGGCGATCTCTTTCAAGGCTTCGAGGATCTCCGACAGGCCTGAAGCAACGTTCGGTGACATCTCGTCTGCCTTTGGATCTCGTTCGGCCAACCTGGCCTCCAGCTCGTGAACCCTTCCTTCCAACTCCTCGCGTGTCAGTCCCGTCGTCATGGGAAATTCCTCGTCTGATAGTGTGATTATGAGGGAATCCTATGCCAGTTCTGATGGTTTCGTCAAGTCCAAGGCCTTTACGGGGCCCACTTGAAGTACACGTGTACGTCGATATGTTCACCGCCGCCAACCTCCGGCAAACTCGGCAAGCGTTAGATTTGGGGAAATTGGACACCTTGACGGCATATCCCACCGGTAGTATGTTTATTTCAGTATTGCATACCGGAAAGGCTACCGACATGTCACCGAATCTTTCGAAAGAGGCTGACCGAATCCCCGGTGGTTCGACCCAAACGGTCAGGGTATGGCCGTTTGAGGGTAAACCGGCGTATCAGGAAGACCAGGAACTGATCGCGGAAGAGCCTTTATCCATCTATGTGGAAGGAAAACCCTATTCCGTCGTGATGCGTACCCCGGGAGAGGAGAATGCTCACGTAGCCGGTTTTTGTTTGTCCGAAGGGATTGTGGACGGTATGGACGATCTCGCCGCCTTGGACTATTGCACTGATACGGAAGGCAATGTCGCAACCGTCACCCTCGATTCAAAACGGCGTCATGCGGTGTCTCAGCTTCTGGAAAGACGAGGCTTTGTTAGTCAGACCAGTTGCGGGATCTGCGGAAAGGAGATGATCGAGGCGTTACAACAAGCCCTGAGACCGATTCCCAATGCCGGACAATTTACGGCAGGGCGTATCCGCGCATGCCTGCAAAGGCTTTCAGAACGTCAGAAACTCTACGCCAAGACACGGGCGTCTCACGCGGCCGCGCTTTTCGATGCGGCCCCGGAAATGCTTGCCATGTCGGAGGACGTCGGTCGCCACAATGCCTTGGACAAGGCCATCGGGACGGCCTTGATAAACCAAGACCTTGCCAAAGCCTGTCTCGGCATCCTTTCCTCCCGCATCAGTTACGAGTTGGTCCAAAAAGCAGCCCGAGCTGAAATCCCTATCCTCGTCGGGATGTCACGTCCGACGGCCCTGGCCGTGCAATTGGCCACCGGACTCAACATGACCCTCGCCTGCGATAACAAACACGGGGGATTGGCCGTTTACTGCGGCCTTCATCGCATTGTCGGGGCGGGCACCGATCCGGGCGCCGCACACCGCGGCATAAGCCCATGAATATGTCCGTCGAAACGGGAATCGTTGAAAGCATTGAAAACGGTTGGGCCCACGTATTGACCCAACGCAAGGGCAGCTGCGAAGGCTGTAGTCACAAGGGGCACTGCCATATCATCCCCGGCATGGATAAAATGAGTGTAAAGGCACGAAACGCCGCCCAGGCCCGGGTGGGAGACCGGGTCGAGCTCCGGCTAAGTTCGAAAACGCGACTCAAGGGCCTTTTTGTCATGTATATGTTTCCGGTCATCGGGCTCCTGGTCGGCGCCTTTTCAGCGGACGGTCTGTCAAAGCTGATCGGGCTGAACCGGGATTTCGGCCTTTTGGTGTTTACCCTACTGGGTCTGGTGCTGGCACTCCTTATGGCCCGATGGGTCAGCCGACGTATGGAAAGACGACAAGAACTCACTCCGGTGGTCTTTCGAATCCTCCGAAGCACCAAAGCGCCTTCCTAAGGCCCACAAAACCCACTCCCAGGTCTTGACAATCCTCCCAAGAAACCATATTGTATACCTTGACTATATATATAGAGAAATTAAACAAGCGTGAATGTGTGTAAGGGTTTGTCGACCACTGGTAAAGGAGGTGAGACCATGAAAAGGTTCATGTTGCCCAGAACGGCCCATTGTTCGGAAGGCTGTAGTCTGAAGCCCTGGGCATGGCTCTAAAAGGCCCTACGTACACGTTTCTACGGGGTTGCAATACTAAAAAAAGGCCCCAAAGGGCCAAGCCACGTTCAAACCACCCCCATCATAACACCCGAATCCGTCGGCCCGTGGAAAGGCATCCGCTCAATTTGACGGATGCCGGCGCCGGAAAGCATCTCCCCAATCTGTTCTTGCGAATATGCACGCCCTTTAGGGGTGCCCAAGAGCATATTCAAGGAAAACAGGGCCGGAAACAGGGGGCCGTCCATCGTGTCGTCCAATATGAAATCGTGGACCAGGATCTTGCCCCCCGGTCCGAGTACCGACACCGCTTTTTCAAGGATTTCCCGACAAGCCTGGGGACCGTGGGCGTGCAGGATATGGGACAGCCAGGTGACATCATATCCGCCGGGAATATCCTCTTTCATATAATCACCGGGGACGAACTCAATGCGGTCTGACAGTTCGAACCGCCCGATGATCTTTTCCGCAAACGGTCGCGTCGTCGGCAAGTCGTAGACCGTTGCCTTCAAGTCCGGGTTCCTCAAACAAAAATGAACGGCATAGGTGCCCGGTCCGCCGCCCAGGTCCAACAGCCGGTGACACCCGGAAAGGTCGATCGCTTCTGCCATGGCGGGCGCCGTACGCATCGCCGTATTGAACATCCCCATGAGAAATGACTCCCGCCATTCCCCTTCGCTGTAAGATGCCCGTTTCCGGACCGGCTTGCCCTCGCGAACCGCCTCGTCCAACTTCACCCATGATGCCGCCAGATGGTGATGGTGGAGAATCATGTGCCCGATGTACCCGTCGGAATCCTTGCACAGCAGAGACCGACCGGCCGGCGTATTGGCAAACCGGTCCCCCTCCTTTTGAAGCAGTTTCATTGCCGTCAGGGCATGAAGAAGCGTCTCCGTGCCCCGTCGATCCCCCTTCAGTCGCTCTGCGATTGTTTCAACCGAGAGGCTATCATCCCCAATCAGGGTGAAAACCGCCAGTTTGACCCCGGCATGCAACGTACAACTCTGCCAGTAATATCCGGACAGTCCCAACAGACTCCCTTCATGCCATTCCTCGTTTTCCAAATCAGACCTCCAAGAAACCCACTCTGCGGTTCATCTTACATCATGCCATATTTTTTCAATTTTTTGTGAAGCGTCCGGCGGGTAATGCCCAGTCTTCTGGCCGTCTCACTCTTGTTACCGGCGGCGGCATCGAGAGTCGCCAGCACCGTTTTCTTTTCGACTTCCTCCAAGGAAAGTTCCGCGGAAACCGCCTCAGGCTCGGGAGGTTCCTCTGCCGGAGCCGGACGGACCTCCCCCTGGATGGACAGAGGTAGATCCATTTCGGACACATACTCCCCTCGGGAGAGAATCACACAGCGCTCGAGCGCATTCATCAGCTCCCGCACATTTCCCGGCCATTCATATCGCAGGATTCGGTCCATGGCATGCGGGGAAAACCCTTTAATCTTTTTTCGGTTCTTCTCGGCGAATGAATCCAGAAAATGCTGTGCCAAAAGCGGAATGTCTTCGCGACGGGCTCTAAGGGACGGCACGGGAAGGGTCACCACATTCAGGCGGTAATAAAGATCTTCTCGGAAGGCACCTTCCTCGATTTGGGCCATCAAATCCCGGTTGGTAGCGGCAATGACCCGAACATCTACGTTTATAACCTGCTCCCCGCCCACCCGTTGAATCTCTTTCTCCTGTAACACCCGGAGCAGTTTGGCCTGCATGGCCACCGACATTTCACTGATTTCGTCCAGGAAGATGCTTCCCTTGTGGGCCAGGGCGAAACGGCCTTCCTTGCGACGATCGGCTCCCGTAAAGGCCCCTTTTTCATGGCCGAAGAGTTCCGACTCCAACAGAGTCTCCGTAATAGCCGCACAGTTTACTTTGATAAAGGGCCCGTTCCGTCTGGCACTATTACGGTGTATCGCCGTAGCCAGCAGCTCTTTACCGGTTCCCGATTCCCCGGTGATCAACACCGCCGCCTCTGTAGGGGCCACCATGGCCACGGTTTCCAGCAGGTTCACCATGACCTCGCTTCGGCCGATAATATCACCTGTGTCGAATCCGGCCCCCAGGCTTTCTTTGAGCGCCCGATTCTCTTCCTTCAACCGACTGTGGTCCATGGCCCGCTCGATGACGAGACGGAGTTCATCAAAATCGAGCGGTTTGGTCAGATAATCATACGCCCCCTTTTTCAAGGCATCCACGGCGGTTTCCACGGAAGAGTAGGCCGTCATAATGATTACCGGTATGGCGGGATTGAATCGTTTGATTTCCGCCAGGGCCTCCAGGCCGGAGAGTTTTACCATACGCACGTCCATCAGGACCAAGTCATAGGATCGGTCACACACCTTATCGACACCCTCTCGACCGTCCGCCGCCTCCGCCACGGCATACCCCCAGCCCCCCAGTATGGTCCGCAGCATGGCCCGGTGCCCAGGGTCGTCATCCACTACCAGAATCGTCTTTTCCGCCTCAGACACGACCGTCATCCTCCCGCCCCGTGTCCATCAAGACCACGGTCACCTTCGTTCCCCGGCCCGGCTCACTTTCAATATTTATTTCCCCGCCGTGGGCCTCGACAATCTTGTGGACGATGGCCAGACCCAGACCGGTTCCGTCGGCCTTGGTCGTAAAATAGGGATCAAATATCCGCTCTCGATCTTGTGTCGGTATTCCCGGCCCATCGTCGCTAATGGTAATCATCGTGCATTTCTTTGCCTCGTTTCGAGACACCGCCACCGCCATCGTGCCCCCGTCCGCCATGGCTTGGATGGCATTCAGGTACAAATTGAGTAGCACCTGGCTCATTCTGTCCGCGTCTACGTTGATCTCCGGTAAATCGTCCGGAATGACCGCTTCCAATTCGACACCTCGGGAACGGGCATCTCCCTCAATCAGTCTTAATGAATGCCGAACCAAATCCGCCACTCGAACCGGCGCAGTAGACAATTGACTGGGACGGGCAAACTCGAGTAATTGCCCGATCACTCGGTCCAACCGTTCCACCTCTTGGATCATGATCCTGGCCGTTTCCTGATCTTCCGGCACTTCCCGGAGCTTTTCCTTGAAATAGGTGGCGAACCCCTTGATGGAGCTCAACGGATTGCGAATTTCATGGGCCACACCGGCCGCCAGGCGACCCACAGCGGCCAGCCGTTGACTCCGTTTCACTTCTTGTTCCAAACGCCGCACT
Source organism: uncultured Desulfobacterales bacterium (assembly GCA_964532395.1). Classification (GTDB taxonomy): domain Bacteria; phylum Desulfobacterota; class Desulfobacteria; order Desulfobacterales. The sequence continues at coordinate 13,096 of CAZHHS010000002.1, forward strand.
TCCGTAAGATCACGAAAGATAAAGACATATCCCAGGAAGGCCCCGCCCTCCCGTCGCACCACGGAAGCACTCACGCGAAGCGGGACAATGGCATTCGCACCGACTCTGCATTCCATATCTTGCTCCACGATGGTGTTCTTGTCCTTTAACTCCCGGCTCAGCTGCCACAGCTCCGGTGGTAATGCCTCCTCGGCCGACTCACCGATCACATACGTGTGATACTTGCCCAAAATGGTTTCCGCCGTGTCGTTGAAGGCGGCCACCCGACCCCTTTCATTTGTCGCCACCAGCCCCATGGGAAGATGGCCCACTACCTGGTCGGAATACGCCTGTACCTCGGCCAAAGACCGCCGGGCCAGCTTATATCCCTGGGCGAGAAACAACGATACCATTCCGGCCAAACCGGCAAAGAGGACTCCCGCAGACATCATGAGCGTATTTCGGGTCGCTTCAGCCCTCGCGGACTCCAGCGGGGCCACTTCCAATCCGACGAATATGAAATGAACGGGCCGACGGGGACCTTGCGGGGGATTCCAGTAAAACCGGCACCAGTCCCCCTGATTGGCCCCGTTGTTTCCAAAAGGACCGTCAAACCTTTCCCACTCCCATGACTGGGTGCGGGACATGATCATCCCGCGGCGCCGCAGGGTCTTGCGGGCATGGGTTATACCGATCGGGGAAAAGGCCCGGTATACTTCAAATACGGAGGTTCCGTCTTTCATCCGGACCCGCTGCCATTTTTCATCATCTTCACTCTCCAGCACCACCTCCGCATTGAGTTTGTGATGAACCTTTCCAATCCGTTCCGGATCGCTGTGTGCCACCGCCCTTCCCCGTTCATCCGTAACCGCCAAGTAAACGATGCCGGGTTCCCGTGCGGTTTCCACGAGTAGCCGCTGCACCTGCATACCGCTCCATCCCATGCCCATCATGCCCGTTCTGGCACCGGCCTCAAAGGAACGTATCAGGGCGGCCCCCTTTTCCACCAGGAGCCGGGTCATGTTTTCCTTGTCCTTGTTGATGCTGTTGGCCGCCATAAAAAAGGCGATCGGCGCCAGCACGGCGAGACTGCCCAACACCGCCCATGGTAGGACCAACATCCACAAACTTCTTTTCTCTGTTTTTCTCATCACTTGCCTGTGCGTGTTTCCAACGGCCTACAGGCCCCCAATCCACCCCAATCTTTGGGTGAGCAATTTTCAGGCCACTAGCCCTACCCCCCGGGGCGGCCGACCGATTCGCCGCCGCTTGAGGCGCAACAGGACCCGGAAGGGGGGATAAGCATGGCATGCCCCCCTTCAACCCGGGTATTTTGTATCCACATGGATACGGACGCGAAAGATTACTGTGAACAAAGTATCCACTTGGGAGCTCCCCGTCAACGGTAAACTCTGCTCAACGAATGGCGCTACGTTTTTTTATCCAAACATATCAAGATGTTATATTTAGCAAGGCGCCCTGGCACATCCTTTGCCAGTATGGGTTGCCAATTGGTATTGAACAACAACTTAAACAAGAAGGAGGTCGCAGAAAATGAAAAAATGGATAACCACTTTGGGCATTGTGATACTGGGTGTATGCATCGCCATGCCCGCCTTTGCGGGGCACGGAAAGCGAAAGGGCCACGGGTCTTGTTGGAAAGGATCCGATACCCGCGCAAATCTAACAGAGGAACAACAGGCCAAACTCGAGGCACTGCACGACGACTTCTACGCGGACACTGCCGAAATCCGACATGAACTCTGGGCCAAGACGGATGAGCTGGGGATTCTTCTCGACCGCACCGATCCCGACCTGGAAAGGGCGAAATCCTTGCAGAAAGATATCAGCGAACTCAAAGGCCGAATGGCCCAAAAGCGACTCCACCGTAATATCGAAGCCCGGAAGATCGCGCCCGACGCGTCGATCGGCCGTGGTCACGGCAAAGGTCCGCACGGCCGGCGCCACATGAGGGGCGGTCAAGGAGAAGGCCATCCCTGGGGAAGGGGGCGAGGGTGTCAGCGTCCCTGCGGGTATTAACTCCCCGACATCGCGTTAAGACCTAACATTAAGACCGGACTTAGACCGGACTTAAACCAGAATAGACTCGAATACGGCCGCATTTCTCGCCCTCCGCGCCTCACGCATAACGGGACGCTCGGAGGGCGAAGGAACATGTGAGATAAAAGCCAAGGGAGGAGACCATGTACAACTATGACGTAACTAACAGACTGGGATCACCGATGTTGGATATGCCGAAAGGCTTTGATTTCGGCGAGCTGGCGATTCAACGACCCGACAACCTGCCGCTTGAGGTGGATTCCAAGTTAAGCCGATATAACGAGGCAATTAAACGTTTCGACATTCAGGAGGCGGAACAGGCGGCAGACGAAATCCTGGAATGGCTCCACTCCAACGGTACCGCAGATCCGACCTGACACAGGCCGGGGCACACCACGGCGCCGGGAACGGCAATGGCAGGGGCTCGGAGATGGGGGTTCATGATCCCCCGTCGTCACACGGCCTCGGCAGTGTCCACCTTTTTATGCAGGTCATTTAATCCGGACAGTCGACGACTACGAACCAGAGGTAGATGGAGACCCAATACCGCACTATGCGGATTGCAAAGAAAATCCATGCGCTTTTCAACCGATCGGAAGGTGGATTCCCCGGATTGAAACCTTTCGATCTGCTCGGCGACGTCCTCAGTGGCCGCCGCTGCCACGTCAAGCCCCAGCCGTTGCGCTATTTCCTGTAAGATCTCTCTGTGAAGACGGGACGCCGCCAGGGGAGAAATGACAGGGGAAAGCGTACGCAGGTTCTCCGCGTAATCCACGATCGTACCATGACTCTCATAGACCGTGGCAGCGGGAAGTACGAGGTCGGCCTCGCAGGCAAGGCCTGACAAATGCGAACATTGGGCGATCACGAATCCCGTGTTCTCCGGTCTCGAAACCGCCACGTCTCCCAATGCATATAAGACGTCCGGGCTATCCGTATCGATGGTCGGCTTCCCGGTAATCCCCATCAAGAGCGTGCCTTTTCCGTTGGCCTCAAAAGGGACGGATAAGACCTGACCCTTTTTCAAGGCCAAATTGCGAGATGCCTGGAAGAAAGCCGGTATCGTCACGATCACCGGCCGATTTGCCTGGGCGTAAAGCGCCGCCGCCGCTTGCTCGGCTTCATGGTTCACCGACACCGGGTTTTGTTCGCTATTCAGTATTTCGGTCAGGCGCTGAATCGAGGCGAGCTCGTCCCCGGCAAGGACTGCGTGCGCCACCTGAGCAATCCGTGTATCCGCGGCATTAACGACCACCAGTTTGGTACCACGCCGAACCATGTGTCGCAGCGTAACGTCCAGTGCAGGAAACACGCCCTCCCATTGGGACGGCGCCAATCCGACCAGCACAACCAGATCCGCCGCCCGAATATCCACCTGTCCCGCAATAAGCGACGGCACATCGCCGTATAACCCGACCGTCGAAGACGCCGCCTGAAAGCCGGCCGCCTCGGTCAAGCGGCGAACGGTCAGTAAGTCTTCGTTTAACAGATTTCCCGCGGTCACGATTTCCTTGGTTGTGGCCCTTTGACAGGCCTCGATGAGGACAGACAAAGCATCTTCCCAGGCAACCGTTGTAAACGTTCCGTCAATTTTTTGTAAAGGGGTGCTCACCCGGGTATCATCATCGATACCGTCAAACCCGAATCGGCCGACGGCACAGATATACTCTTTCGCCGTATCGCCGTCACCGGGGGCGTTTACTTTTTCCACTCTGCCCGCCCGGACGCTTACCGACGTGCTGCACGCGTCCGCACAAGACAGGCATATAGAAGGACGACGGACATACTCCCATTCTCTACCCCGGTATCCGCCGGCAGGGACCTCGGTAATGGCATTGACGGGACATACCTCTACACAACTGCCGCAAAAGGTACACCCCGATTCTTGAAGCGGTCGGTCGGCCGCAGTGGTGACACGGGATCCCACACCTCGGCCAAAAAAATCGAGGACCGACGTGCCCTGGGCCTTACAGACGCGGACACACCGGCCACACAGAACACAATAGTTGGGGTCTCGACGGATAAGGGTATTGTCTTGGGCCACGGGAAAATCAAACCGCTTTTCAGTAAATGAAGATTTCTTGAGACCCAGGTCGTAAGCATATTCCTGTAATCTGCATATACTCGCCTTCGTACAAGTCATGCAGTCCATGGGATGCATAGAAAGGATCAAATCGATGACATACCTTCTATGTGTTCGGAGGACTTCGGTTTGCGTACTTACCTCCATGCCGTCCTTGGCCCGTGTGGTGCAAGCCGCCATGGGTCGTTTCAAACCGGCCACCTCCACCAGGCAGAGTCTGCACGCCCCGATTCCCTTATACCCTTTCAAATGGCAGAGGCTGGGGATGTGGATTCCCGCCTCTTCGGCAGCATCCATTAGCGTGATGCCTTCCGGCACCTCAAGCACTTGTCCGTCCATTGTAAGTTGTATTGAACCGGCCATTGATCCTCCCTGACACACCTTTTCATCCACGGTCTGCACAATCAGTAAACACCGCATTTATACGCTTCAGCAGCGATCTTCGTCGCCGGTTTGTCCGCCACGACAATGGCCCCGGCAGGACATACCTCGAGACAATCCCCCCTTTTGAAGCATCGTTTCTCCCGGATCTCGAAAGGCGAAAACCCTGTGTCATGCAATGCCGTTTTCTCCATACCCAAAATGGCATTGTATTCACACACGGCCTTACACTCACCACACATGGTACACCTGTCGGGAACAATCCGATACTCGATGAACGCCTCACATGCCCGGTCCGAGCACTTTCCCTCCGTATGCGCTGCAAAGGCGTCATATGCCATACATTCCAACAAATAGGCGGCCGTGTTGCCGCCCTTCTTGCACAATGAGCCGACCTGCATATTTTCCGCTATATATCGGAGGGCAGCCAAATCTCGCTGGTCACCCCGTCCGTCGGCGATGCGAGCCAGCCTGGCTTTTGCCTCAACGGTGCCAAGGGCACAGGGAAAACACCGACCACACATGACCTCTGAAAGAAACCGGTCCACATAGGCGGTACACCTTTGGACGGGGCAGCGCTTTTCCTCCGCCTCTGCTCTTAGCCGGGCATCAATCGTGCGTTTCTTTGACTCCACACATCACCTCAATAGATCTCACGCGCCATGTAAACCACTTCCGGCAAGAGATAGGACACCAAGTCTCTGTAGGTAATGATACCCGCGATCTTATCGTCCTCCACCACCGGCAGGTGCCTCTTCTTCTGGTCCGAAATCACCGACATTGCGGCGCTCACGTCCACGGACGCCTTAAATGTAATCAGGTTTCGGCTCATTGCGCTACGGATCGGTCGGCTCCCAAAAGCCACCCCCTTGGCTGTGAGATGAACCACGTCTCTTTCCGTAAAAATACCCACCAGCTGGTCATCTTCGTCCACGACCAGAACCGCGCCGATGTTTTTATCCACCATAAGCTTAACCGCTTCCGAGATGGGGGTGTCTTGGGAAACGGTATGTACGACTGAGGGCTTCGATTCCAAAACATCTCGCAGTGTCATATGGACTCTCCTTTCGATGACCTCCAGACTCTCAGCAGGGATCTTGAATTCTTCCGTAAGTTCAAATTGCCGCTTTTTGAGGATGCGAACCGCGTCGACCGGACAGGCCTCATAGCAAGCTCCGCATTTTGTGCAATACGCCTGGTCCACGAAATAGGCGTCTTTGACAACCTTTATGGCGTCGAACGCACAGGCATCTTCACAAAACCCGCAGCGGAAACACTCACCGACGTTTATCACGAAAAAACCGGTTCCTTTACAACTCCCGGCTCGACAGTATCGGTCATATACGTGTTCCCGATACTCTTCTCGGAAATACTTGATGGCGCTTAAAACCGGGTTGGGCGCCGACTGTCCCAGGCCGCACAGCGAGCCCTCCTGAACGAAACGCCCCAACTCGACCAGTCGCTTGATGTCTCCCCGTTCGCCCCGGCCTTGGCTGATTTTTTCCAATAGTTGGAGCATTTGATAGGTGCCGATCCGGCAGGGCGGACACTTCCCGCACGACTCCGCCTGGGTAAAAGCCAGGAAATAGCGGGCCACATCGACCATACAGGTGTCCTCGTCGAGAACAACCATGCCGCCCGAACCGACCATGGAACCCACCTTGTTCAAAGAATCAAAGTCGACCGGCATATCCAGATGCTTCTCGGGAATACAGCCCCCGGACGGCCCCCCGGTTTGTACCGCTTTAAACCGCTTTCCCCCTTGTATGCCGCCACCAATATCGAAAATGACCTCCCTCAAGGTAATGCCCATCGGAACCTCGACCAAACCCGTGTTGACCACTTTTCCCGTAAGGGCAAAGACCTTGGTACCCGGGGAGGTCCGAACCCCGATACGGCTGAACCATTTCCCGCCCTTTTCAATGATGGGTGGCAGGCATGCGTACGATTCGATGTTGTTCAGATTGGAGGGGTATCCCCAAACCCCGCCGCCCGGATTGGACAGCCGCGGCGGTCTGGGTCTCGGAAACCCCCGTGCCCCCTCGATGGACGCCACCAGCGCCGTCGATTCACCGCATATGAATGCCCCCGCCCCCTCCCGAATATCCAGGTGCAGGGACATCCCGGTCCCCAGAATATTTTCGCCCAGCAAGCCCAACTCCTCGGCTTGGTTGATGGCGATTCTCAGATTCTTCACCGCCCGTGGATATTCATGACGCACGTAGATGAATCCGTACGATGCCCCGATAGCATACGCACACAGGAGCATCCCCTCGATCAGGCTGTGCGGATCGCCCTCCATGATCGCACGATCCATGAAAGCACCGGGATCTCCCTCATCGCCGTTGGCAATGACAAACTTCACATCCCCCGGGGCCTTCTTGGCGTGCCGCCACTTGGTACCCGCCGGGAATCCCGCGCCCCCTCTACCCCGCAAATAGGCCGTCTCGACCTCCCGGAGGACGTCGTCGGGAGTCATGGACCGGAGCGCCTTCTGAATGGCGGTATATCCACCCGTAGCTATATAGTGCCGTATGTTCGTCGGATCGATGCGCCCGTTCTTTTTAAGGACTATGCGGTCTTGTTTTCGGTAAAACGGGATAGAAGAGAGCCGCTCGCACGGCTGTGACGTGTCGCGATCCATATAGAGCAGACGCCGTATCGGCGGCCCGGCAGACACGGCATTGGTAACCAACGCGGCGGCGTCCGATTCTCTCACGCGCTGATAGAAATACCCTTTGGGGTCGATTTGCACCAGCGGCCCTTTCTGACAAAGCCCTTGACATCCCGTTTTGATTACCTCGACATGGGAACCTTTCCGTTTGTTTTCCGCCTCAATGCCCTCGACTAACCGACCGGCACCCGAAGCCAGACAGGCAGTCCCCGTACAGACCCGAATGCGTTCCCTGTCCGGAGGGAAAACCTCATCACGTAAATATTGGCGCCAGCTATCGAGTTCTTGAACACTCATTGCATATGTCATCTTTGTCCAAGCCTTTTAGGTATCGATGATTCGCTGAATCACTTGACCAACCCCGTCACAAGAGAGTTCTCCCACCACGTCGCTGTTGACGGAAATGACGGGAGCCAACCCGCAACACCCGATGCAACTCACCGTTTCCAAAGTCATGGCCAGATCCGGGGTGGTACCCCCGACCGGCACCTGGAAGCGGTCTTGGAGGAGGGACAGCACCTCGGAAGCCCCCTTCACATGACACGCCGTACCCATACAGACCTTCACCACTGTCCTGCCTCTCGGTGAAAAGTGGAACTGGTCATAGAAACTGGCCACTCCGTATACCTCCGCCAACGGAATAGACAATCTCTGTGCAAGCGCTTGTAATACTTCAGGGGCCAGATATCCCAATTCATCCTGGAGTCGATGGAGAAGAGGAATCAGCAGGCCTCTGTCTCTCGCGAATGCAGGGGTTGTTTGGGCCGCTCTTTCCAGGGCGCCACTCATCATCAGTGCGTCGATATCCATCAGGTCACCTCGTTGATAAGAATCTGTTGAATCGATTCTGCAATCAGTAGTCTATTTCCCAGTGAATACCAGTTCCGTGCCAACGAAACAGGGCCTGGAAGCCTTCAGCTCACGATGGCGTAACCTTTTGATATTCTGTTTTTATTCCGTCCGTGTCAGTTACCACCCTCAAAACGATTAAAAACCGGCCGGGGCGTTTCGCCCCAACACCGAACAAAAACACCCCAAGCATGATCTCTCGAGAGAGCGGCTGCATCGCTTCAGCCGAACAGCGCCTGGAAAACAAGACCAGTAGACATGGGCAGCTAAAAAACGTATACTCAAATTTTGCACCCCAATTTTAACCGGACTGCCTCCAACACTGGAGTCTAAGGCCGCTATATGCAGGAAGGTGCGGGAAGGAATTTCGTTGAACGAGGGCCTACACGGATAGCGCCCACCTTCCTTTCGGGAACCGCTTGACGGAATTGTAGGCCCGAGTGAAGCGGAGTTCCTTCCCGCACCGGGCAAAAAGCCTTGTACCGGGTGCAACACTTGAGACGTATACTTCCTTTTCAAGTCAATAACCGAAACAACGGAGGGATTGGATGGACGAAACAGGTAAAGCGGATTCCGTAAACAAGCCGGCGGAAGAAGATTTTGAAGCGCTCTTGGAACAAGGCATGGGGGACCCGGCGGTTTTTGATCCGGGAGACAAGGTAAACGCCGTCATCACCCAAATCACCCAAGACTGGACGTTCATTGACTTCGGCGGAAAGGCGGACGGCTACATCGGGACCAACGAATTTATAGATGGGCAAGCACAGATCACCGTCCAAGAGGGAGATACCCTAGACGCCTTCTTTTTACCGTCCCCACGTCATCCCATGCGGTTTACGACCCGGCTTACCGCGGAGACAGTAGAAACGGACGCCTTAACGGATCACCTGGCGGACGCCTATCATAGCGGTATCCCCTTGGACGGGACCATAGAAAAGGAGATCAAGGGGGGCTTCGCCGTTAAAATAGGCGGAAATCTCCGCGTCTTTTGTCCCTACTCTCAAATGGCCATCCACAAGACAGCAGACCCGGCCCAATACATCGGACAGAGCCTCACCTTTAAGATCATCCAGTTTGAAAAGGGCGGTCGTAATGTCGTCGTCTCTCACCGGGTCATTTTGGAGGAACAACGCGAAGAGGCCAAGAAAGCGCTTCGACAAACACTCCACGAGGGCACCACCGTAACGGGCGCCATCACGTCAATCGCCTCATTCGGCGCGTTTGTAGACATCGGCGGTCTTGAGGGCCTGATTCCCATATCGGAAATATCCTGGGGCCGGGTGGCGGATATTCACGACCATTTACGCATAGGACAAGAAGTGGACGTGGTTGCCAAGTCCTTGGACTGGGAAAATGACAAGTTTTCATTCAGTCTCAAAGAAACCCGAACCGACCCGTGGGAAAACGTTCCCGCCAGCTATCCCGAAGGCTCACTCCATACGGGTACCGTCGCCCGCCTGGCCCCATTCGGGGCCTTCGTCACTCTTGAACCGGGCGTAGACGGACTCCTGCACATTTCGGAACTCGGCAAGGAAAGGCACATCCATCACCCCAAAGAGGTGTTGGCGGAAAACCAGGCCGTCGAGGTGAAGATCAGTCGGTTGGATGTCAAACAAAAACGTCTCTCCCTTGAACTGCCCACAAAAGACCTGCAACAAAGCGATGCATACCAAAAATATGTGGCGCAGAACCACAGTTCCGGTTCCATGGGGACCCTGGGCGATCTTTTGCGCGCCCGTATGGACCGGACGGACCAGAAGGACGAAAAGAAGAAACCGTAGCTTTTAAGGTTCTTCTCCAATTTGCTTGGAGAAGAGGGTCAGTGTACTGTCATGTATCAAGTGTCTGGTCTGAAAGAAAGTGAAGCATTACGTACGTCATTCCGGCGAAAGCCGGAATCCAGTTTTGTGGCGAATTCGGAGATTCTGGATTCCGGGTCAAGCCCGGAATGACGGCACGTTGACAACATTATGCATATGACAGGACACTAGGAGTCAAGGATCCAAGGGCTTGTTTTCCTAATCTGACCGACAAGCATTGGGACCGCTTCAAATTTTAAAGCACCTAACTGTCTGAGGCCACTAGAGACCCTTGATTCCGTTGGCGGGGCGCACGTCGAATGCACCACGCACGTTGCAAGACCCATATAACAAACTCAGAAAAGACGGTCCCAACGGAATTTAGGGTCTCTTGGGGCCGAGTTTTAGGGGCTTTAAAATTTCAAGCGGTCCCAATGCTCGACCTTCTCAAAGACGACAAGTCAAGTTTGTTGGAAGTCTTTTGCGAGGGTGTCGGTTTTAAAGGTTTCGGTCCCACCTATCGCTTATCGGAGTAATACCTTGCCAACCGGTGAGGCGATACGCCTGCCGTATATCTCAGGATCATCGACCAGTTTCTCACCGTAGTAAAAAGGGCTTGCTCTTTCTCCCACCGCCGTGCCGAAGTCCGAACGAATCCATCGACGAGCTTGAACCCGCCCAGGCGTCTCAACCGTTCCACCAGCCCGACATCTTCCATAATCGGCCAGTCCGGAAATCCACCTGCCAGAAAATAGGTGGCCCGGCGAACGAAAATCGCCTGGTCCCCATACGGGAGCGCAAACAGTTTGGACCTCAAATTGGCCCAGCCGGCGATGAGACGACGCCCCAGGGAGGGCGGATCGATTGCCAGACGAAAGGCCCCAAAGGCGATGTTCGGGTCGAAAAGTGCACCTTCAATGAAGCGGCCATAAGTGCTGGGAAGTCGGGTATCGGCATGAACAAAAGCGAGAACATCGCCTGAGGCATACGATGCCCCCGCGCGTTGTTGCGCTCCTCGTGACTTGGGGGAAGCCAAAACCTCACATCCATAATCCCGGGCGATCACGCAGGTCTTATCCGCGCTTCCTCCGTCGACAACCAGAATCTCGAACGCCTCATCCCCCAACGCCGCCAGCGTTTTGGCAAGATACCGTTCTTCATTGAAGGTGGGTATAATAATGGATAGTCTCATAACCCTCAGTGTATGCCTCCTTGACACCGGATTACAGACCATACCATAATACCCTAATTCACTGTAGCGGGAAGGACCCTTATGGCCTTATTTGTAAGCCTCTGGATCAAGCTGTTTTTTGTTTTGACCCCGTTTTTTGGCCTCACCATGTTTCTTGGCATGACGGAGGGATACGATGCCGCCCGTCGCCGTAGGCTGGCCTTGGCCGTGTCGGCTGCCGTGGCGGTAACCGGCCTGGTACTGTTCTTTGCCGGTCGGCAGATTTTTTCAGTGTTCGGGATTACCCTGGACTCCTTCCGAATCGGGGCCGGGGTATTGTTGTTTCTTTCGGGCATACGGCTCGTCCATGGCAGCCCCGGCGCCGCCGGGACGACCGGTGACGGCGATGTCGCCGTTGTGCCGTTGGCCATCCCCATCCTCGTGGGCCCCGCCACCACCGGGACGCTTTTGGTCATGGGCGCTGAGTTAAACACCCTGTGGGCCAAGGCTGTCGGCTGCCTGGCCTTACTTCTCGCAGTCGCCTGTGTGGGAGCCGTACTGCTCGCAGGATCCTTTATCCAACGCTGCTTGGGCACGAGAGGCATTGCCATTCTCAGCAGACTGACCGGACTGATTCTGGCTGCTATTGCCGCACAAATGATCATGACAGGAATTCAGGGCTTCCTCGGAATCTGAACCGATAGGAGACTCATCGAACCCGGGAATTTCAACGCGGGGGAAAGGGCGCGGGAGGTAAGAAACGGTGAAAAATGTAGTGCAACCGGAAAACGAGGCGGAAGCAAACGCAATCAAGTCCCTTTTGGAAGAACAGGGCATACATGCAGAGATACAATCGTTTCATGATACGGCATACGACGGCCTTTTCCAATCGCAATACGGGTGGGGCGTAATCCGGGTGTCCGAGGCTGATTTACCGGAGGCAAAACGGATCGTGGAAGAATGGAAGCATGCGACGCCTCAAGAACTCCCATGGCAAGACGAGCGAAATCATGACTGAAGACACAACGGGAAAGCCTCATGCCGAACCATCAGAAAGCTTAGATAATGCGGCTCGCGCAAGACCGCTCACCGTGGACGTAACCAATGCATTGTCGACAAAAAGTGAAATTTCTCGGTCATCGTCCAGACACCCTTTTAGGTTCTCCCGTGCCGCTTCAACGCCCAACAACCCTGCAGCCCGAGCGGACAGACCTCTGACGGTAGCATCCTGAAACGCCAGGTGGGGAATCACGCAATCCTTCCCCTCTTTCACCAGGTGAGGCTTTACTTCGGCCACCCGGCCGATCGCCCACAAGGCCCCCCGCTGAAGGGCCTCATACTCCAGGTAGTTGCGTTCCGGACAAACATAGGAAACCAAAAGGTCGGCGAACTCTTCTCCCAGCCGGTCGTGAACAGCCACCGCCTCCCCCATCGCCTCCGGAACCCCCCATCCGATCCCTCCGGATTCATCGTTTAACATCCACATAAACCGACGCATGATCACCCGAGCCCCTTCCATATCCTGATCAGCCAAATTGGCGACCACACGCCCCGCCGCCGTAATCGCCCGCCACCGGATTATCTCCTCGCCGGTCAGAAAAAGGGACATAAGGGGATTGATCACCTGTCGCGGGGGCTCCCGAAGAAGCACCGACAAGGTATCAGAGAAGTCAGGGGTATGAAGGAGTTCCCGGAGATCTTCCTTGCGTCTTTTCCATTTCCTGGTCGTTTTCTTCATCCTTAGGACGGGTCATGTAGGGGAACCGCTTGACGGAATTGTAGGCCCCGAGTGAAGCGGAGTTCCTTTCCGCACCGGACGAAAAGCGTTGTACCGGGTGCAAAACTTGAATTACCCTGGTTACCTCTGGTTCATTATGTACGTATAAGCTGAAAGCGCCGCTTTTGCGCCTTCTCCGGCAGCCACCACGATCTGTTTAAACGGCACACTCGTAACATCGCCGCAGGCAAACACCCCCGCCAATCCGGTACGACATTCGGCATCCACCAGAATCTCTCCGACACCGTTTACGTTCAGCGTGTCCACCACCATCTCCGAATTCGGACGCAGACCGATTTCAACAAAGATCCCGGACACGGGCAGCTTCTTTACTTCACCACCGTTCACCGACCGGATCTCGACTGCTTCCACATTCGATTCGCCCAAAATCCGGATCACTTCATGCTCAAGAAACACCTCAATCTTGTTCGAATGGCTGACTTTGTCTTGCAGGACCTGATCCCCGGTCAAGGAGGTCAGAGACACCAGGTAAAGCCGGTCGGCCACTTTGGAAAGATCCAGCGCCGCCTCCAGAGCGGAATTCCCGCCCCCGGCAATCGCCACATCGAGACCGGCAAACAGGGGCGCATCACAGGTAGAACAATACGCCACGCCCATCCCCGTCAATTCCTTTTCGCCGGGGACCCCCAGCCGTTTGGGCCGCTTGCCCGTCGCAATAATCACCGTTTTGGCAAAATAGATTTCGTCTTCCGACGTCACCACCTGCTTGATCTTGCCGGCCGCAACCAGGCGGGCTACGTTCACACCCACCTGTTTTTCCAAGTGGTACTTATCGACGTGCTCCTCAAACCGGGTGACCAGCTCCGCCGTATCCATCTGAGTAAACCCCAGATAATTGTCGACATCGTAGGCCCACGTAACCTGCCCGCCGATGTCCTGAGTCAAAATCAGGGTTTTCATTAGTTTACGGGCGGCATAAACGGCGGCACTGAGCCCGGCCGGACCGCCGCCGATGATAATGACGTCATACAGGGTGTCCACCCACCCTTTGTCCTCACCTCCCAACAACCGGCTCAGCCCGCCCGTGGCTTCCAGATTGACCAGATCACTGTACCCACCGATCGGTTGGTCGGAAACCAGGATCTGGGGCAAGCGCCCGCCGCCGGTTTCCTCCCTCATCTGTGCCCACCCCTGGGACCCGTATGGCGCGGCTATCACTTCAAACGGAATGCCTTTTTCCTTCAGAAAGGATTTGGCACGATCACAGAAAGGGCATCCCTCGGAAGCATATATCTTTAGACGCCCCACCACACCTCCGGATAATTAATGACCATCAGTCGGCGTTCAGAGATGAACTTCCTTCAAGGCACATGAGGGCCTGCTCCAGGCTCTTTTGATCAAACCCGACCATCACTTGATTACAGACCGAGATCACGGGAACCCGGAGGGCCCCGCCCGAGATCGTGCGCATTTCCTCAAGCGCCGCCCTCTCCGACGTGACATCGTAATCGATAAACTCAACACCTTTTTGCGACAAGAACTCCTTCGCTCGCTTACAGTGCGGTCAAGTCGGTGAGCTGTAGATCTTTACTTCTTGATCACTCATCGAAACACTCCTTACTTCTCAAACTCAATTCGTGTAAAGGGCAAATGCCCGTTGGTCTTATGCGGACCCCCTTTAGTCCTACTCCTTTTCAAAATCCTCTTTGGCCGCCCCACACACGGGACAGGTCCAATCCGCCGGAAGATCTTCAAACTTGGTCCCCGGCTCGATACCGTTGTCCGGATCCCCCTGGGCCGGATCATACACATAGCCACATACCGTACATACATACTTGTCCATGTCTCAAACTCCTTTCCAATAGTTTAGTTTCAAATCGAAACCCCATACCCTTTCAACTCCCAACCAAGTCTTTGACTTTTTCCGCGATCTTGTCACGCGTTTCCCGCATGAACTCAACCGGCTTTCCCGCCGGGTCGGCAAAATCCCATACCTCCATAGGCGAATCGGCGAAGACGGGACATCCCTTTTCACACCCCATGGTGACCACCAAGTCAGGCACGCCGACACGACCGACAACCGTCTCCAGAGATTTCGGACTGGCATACCCCATGTCCACACCCTTTTCACTCATCACCTGTTGCATAACCGGATCCACCTGATCGGCAGGGGAATCGCCACCACTATGGGCTTCAATCTTGTCCCCCGCCATTTGCTCGGCAAAGGCAGCCGCCATCTGGCTACGACAGGCATTTTGGGTACAGACGAAGACGACCTTCTTCCGTTTTAAAAAGGGGGCCACCATTTGCTCAGCCCTTTTTCGAACATCGTCCAATGCCGTGGGATGACGGGCGATATCTCCGGCGGCTTCAATCTTTCTAAACGTCAGGGATCCGTCAAAACCGGCTCCGACGGCGTCAAAAAAGTATTTCGCCGTCAGGCTCACCCCCTCGAAGAGGTTCTTTCCCTTGGTCGCCCCCAGGGACAAGAGTAATCCCGACCGAAAGTCCCTTTTGGGATCGTCGAGCTTGTGGACGTACTTCCTGGCCCAAAGCGCCTGGGTCCGATCAATAAGCCCCTTCATGTATGCAGTGGCACCATAAAAGAATATCGGCGTAGCCATCACCACGAGGTCCGCACGACGCAAAAGGGGATACATCTTCTGCATATCATCGTCAATCGGACAAAACCCTTCCCGCTCGCAGGTGCCGCACTCCACACAGGGGGTGATCTTCTCTCTCGACACATCCACACGCAGACATTCGGCGCCCAGTTGCTCGGCGGTTTCAAGAAATGTCGAAAGGGCAATACCCGTGTTCCCCTTCACTCGAGGGCTTCCCTGCAACCCAAGAACAAACATGATATACTCTCCTAAAGCACGACTCGCCTACCTCGTTTGACCCTTGGGGGTTACATCTCCCGGCGGGCCGCCATATCAAACAAGACCCGCTCTCTCGCCTTATCGATACCCAGGGTCTTTCTCTTTTCGTCAATATGAGAAATCATCAGTCGCGCCATCTCCTGAGGATCCGGGGCAAACCCCCACTTGCCCATACCCTGCGTCTCAAGGCCGCTGAACAACAGCTCATGGAAACCGGTCTTCTCCACAATGGGGAAGGTAACACCAAAGACCGTATACACCCCGGAGGCCACGAAATAGTGGCCGATCGAAATGGCCTTTTCACTCATCCACTCCGGTGCCGCCCCCGCCGCCGGGAGTTCGGCAATGCTGTTGCCCAGCCCCCCCTCACGAACCATTTCACTGGCAGCAATGAGAATCCGGCTGTTGTCGACACAGGATCCGCATCCCAGTACCGGCGGCATACCCACCGTTTCACAAACTTCCGCCAATCCCGCGCCCGCCATCTCGGCAGCCTCGGGACGGTAAAATCCCTGTTTGGCCAAGGCGATTTGAGAGCACCCGGTCTGTAAAACCAAGACATCATTTTTGATGAGTTCCTTGACCAACTCCACATGGACCCAGTCTTGTTTGGCCCGGGGATTGGTACATCCCACCACACCGGCCACCCCGCGGATACGGCCATTGATAATGTTGTCATTGAGTGGCGTATAGGAAGACCGGAAACTGCCGCCCAGCATATAATTGATGTATTCGTGAGAGAACCCGTGAATCCCTTCGTTTCGGTCCTCCGGAATGTCTACGGGAATTCGGCGATTTTTGAACCGTTCGATGGCCAACTCCATAATCCGGTCCGTACACTTGCGGGGACTCAGTTCCTCAAATTCGATATGCTCAGCGCCATCGATGTGACACCGGGGGTTGGTGGTGAAAAACTTGGTGCCGTAGCATTGAGCCACTTTGCTCAAACTCTGCTTGATGCATTGTACGTCCACCCCCATGGCATCCACCGCCCCGGTGATCAAGACGGCTTCGGTGGACATGAAATTGCCGGCGTGGGGAATTCCATGGCGGGACAACATCTCCGCCCCCGAGCAGCACATCCCCACCAGGTTGATCCCTTCCGCACCGGCACTTTTAGCCGACTCAAGAAATTGGGGATCGTTTGCCGATGCCAGTATGGACTCAAACAGGTTCGGCTCGTGACCATGGATAATCACATTGACCTGGTTCTTCTCCAACACGCCCATATTGACATCCCCGGCCGTGGGTACGGGCGTGCCGAAGAGGATATCGGAAATCTCGGTGGCCACCATCGACCCCCCCCACCCATCGGCCAAGGCCGTGCGGCTGCACTGTCGGGTAATGTTCTCGTAATCCTGGTCCACGCCCATGTGGGTCCGGTGCATGAGTTCCATGATTTCCCGCATCGCCCCACGGGGAACTATCCCCTGTTTTCGCCAGGTTTCCAAAGTCGCGGGCGGCACCCGCTTGGCGAACGGAATTTCTCCTTCCACCTGCATATAGGTCCGCTCCAATTCCTTGTATAAGTCTTCCGCAATCTCCTTTGCGTCACGACCCTCTGTATCGATTTCTACGGATTGAGCCACTTTTTTCAGTTTATCCGTATCTTTGATCTTGTACTCGGTGAGTTTTCCCTCCACCACCTCTCTGAATACGTCAAGCATACTCATGCCGTGATCCGTATGTGCCGCCGCGCCACTGGCCACCATCCGGGCAAAATTTCTGGCCATAATGGTGTCGATCGTAGCCCCACACACCCCCACCTTGCCGTAGGGATCCTTGGCATTCAACCGACAGGGCCCCATGGAACAGTGTTTACAACAGGCGGAGTCAGCCCCGATCGGACAGGCCTTCATCGTGGCGGCCCGGTCAAACGCCGTTTCCACCCCGTCAGCTTTGGCCTTCTCCAACATCTGAGCCGTCGCGTCACATGACGTTACTTCATGAACATTGAGTTGTTTGCGCTTTTCCGTCTTCGCCATTGGTTCCTCCTATACAGCCATGACACTATGTTACATCATATCTTGGTCACTTTGTTCCACGGCCTTATCGATTTGAGTCTTGAGCTGCGGTGGGAGCCCCGGAATGTCCACGCTCAAGAAGCCTCGAACGATGGTGGCCGTCGCCTCATCTTCACTCAGACCACGGGACATGAGATAGAGGATTTCTTCCTGGGCGATCTTACCCACGGCTGCTTCGTGAGACATCTCCACCCCTTCCGCTTTGCCTTGAAGTTCCGGTATCGCATGAATGCCGCCTCCGTTTAAGATCAGCCCACGACATTCCAGATGCGCTTTCACGCCGGGCTGCTCGCCGACGAGATCTCCACGGGCGACCACGTCCGCCCCGTTGGTAATGGCTCGCGCCACGATTTCCGCCCGCGTTTCCGGTTCTTTTAAAAAGATTCGCCCCCCCACGTCGATTTCCGACCCTTTACTGCCCACCACAAGGCTGTAAAACCGCGCCACGGCGCCCTTGCCGATCAGATGGGTGGTGGGATATGTCTGAAGGGATTTAACCGGCTTCATACAAATGTAATTATTTAGAAACAGCCCCCCTTCCTCGACTTGCCCGACCGAGCGGGGCCGAACCATCATATCCTCAGCCCAATTGTGAATCATGGTGAAGCTGAGCTTGGCATTCTTCTTTACAAAAAATTCGGAGATCCCCACATGCAACCCCTTTTTTAGGTGGGGCGCCGTTGCACAACCGGTTATGATGTGCAGTTCCGAGTCCTCTTCCGCAATGATGATGTTATGCACGTTTTGACTCAAGCCGTGTTTTTCCAGATATAGACAGGCTTGCACCGGATAGACCACACGACTCCCCGGAAGGGCGCGAATCACATAGCCGTCGTGCAGATCGAGTTTCGCCCGTGCGGTATACTTATCCGTATCCACCGAGGCCAGCTTCCAGTAATAGTCTTTCACCCAATCATACTGCTCAAGGGCTTTTTTGATGGGGATTAATTCCAAACCGTCCTGTTTGGCGTGACTGTGGATCACGGTGGAATCTTTTTGAATATACGTCCCGGATCGGCCCTGTTCAGTGGTATCGATGCCGGCCATAATCAATCGATTTTTATCCGCTTCAGTCAGGCTATTCAGATCTTCCAAATAGTCATGTGGCACCGGCCCGGAATCATAGGCCGCCAAATCGATGTCCGTACCCAATGCCGCCTTTTTGTTGATCGCCTTTTTCGCCTTCTCATCTAAAACGTGCATTTGACACACTCCTCATATCCCACTCGACTGATACATCTAAATATTTCTCTTGGATTGCTTGTACAGGTCAACACACCGTTATAGAGCACTTGGCCCTTGTCGGCGGTAATGTAATCCAAGATAAAACCCGTGTGAGTGATGATCAAACCCATTCGGGTTCTTTCCTGATGCATCTCCTTCTGGCTCTTCTCCGGACTGATTTTGAAATCTCTTTGCAACAACTGGCTGATCGTGTTTCCAATGAGCGAAATATTTTCTAGATCTACGCCGGATTCAGGCTCGTCGAAAAGCAGGAGGTCCGCTTTTTGGGACATCAGCTGCAACAACTCGGAGCGCTTGATCTCCCCCCCGGAGAAACCGGCATTGATATCCCGTTCCAGAAAGTCCGAGAAATTGACCGACTCCGCGAGCGCGTCGACATCCACGGCATCGGAGGCACAGATCTCCACCATCTGCCGGGTTTTCACCCCATTGATCGTAGGCGGACGTTGATACGACATACCGATGCCCAATCGGGCCCGTTCGTTGATCGGCATATGCGTGATATCTTCGCCCTTGAACACGATCTTGCCGCCGGTGACCCGATACTGGGGATATCCCATAATCGTCATCAACAGGGAGGTTTTCCCGGAGCCGTTGGGCCCAAACAGTATATGGGTTTCTCCCACCCCGATCTCCAAATCGATATGCCGCAAAATTTCTTTGTCTCCCAGCTTTACCTGTAAATCTTCGACTTGTAGCATCTCTTTTCTCCAAAACCACAGGGTCTACAAAAAGTGGGGATACGTCGCTGATACCCCTTTTCGGATTCATCTTTTCTTCCGTTTATCACTCATACCATAAAAGAGACAGTGTTTCTAAGCATTTTGCCCGACCATCGTATAACAAGCTGATAATATAACCCTTTTCTCGGCAACGGCCGGCGTGGGCGTTCCCTGATACCAGGCTAATAGGCATATCTGACGGCTGCCCAGATATTGCTGTTGTTTTCAAATTGG
>CAZHHS010000003.1:0-29830 GCA_964532395.1 uncultured Desulfobacterales bacterium
TACGCGGCAATACGGTTTCACACACCACGGTTGATCCGGTTCGTTGTCAACAGGAAGCCGTGGTGCGGCTCAAACCGGCTTTTTACGAGCAATTTACTCTCTCACCCAACAGGAAAAGAGTTTTGCTCGGCCGGGGATGCACCGACAGTTGACGACACCCCTATGGGTTTCTTGCCGTTGCGCTTTGACACCGCCCAGGTCTATATAGGCCGTTCCCGGGCCTTGACCCGGACAAAGTCCCCGGAGACGCTGAAAGGTCCGTTCGCTGATTTGAAAAAGGCGGGTCTTTTCGAGTGCCACCGCTTTGGTGTCCATCCCTTGGCAGTATGTCTCTTGCGGCCTGGCAAACACTTCTCCTTCCGATAATTCAGCCACGGCTTTTTCTTGCTCCCGGTCCTTGCACTGGACCATGACTTTGCCTCTCAGTATCAAGTATACGGCATCTTCCGGCTCGTCTTGCTCAAAAATAATCTCTTGGTCCTTGAAGTTCTTTTCAAAGCCGGTGACAACCACCGAACCTGCCTGAGAACGCAGGATGTCAACGATTAAGGTGGCCCGGCGGTAGAAATCTTTTCCCGTGGCTTGCGCAACAAAATCCCACAGGGTGACCAGATCGGTTCGGTACAAAATGGCCGGCAAAATAATCAGATCGGCCATCAGGGCGGCGGCTGCGGTGACCAGCATCAGCATTCCGAACAAGATGGTGGGGACGAAGCTTGAGCATAGAAGAACGGAAAAGCCCAGACCCACGGTAAGGGACGTAAACACAATCGGTTTCCCCACGGTGGTGGTGGTGAGCCACAGCGCTTTCGCCCGGCTGGTCCGGCTTTTATATATGTGGTTGTACCGAAAGGCATAGTGGATTGTGTCGTCCACCGACAGACCGATGGCGATACTGGCGATGAGGCTGGTGGCGACGCACAAATTGATTCCAAACCAACCCATGACCCCGAAGTTGACCAATATGGGAAACATGTTGGGTAGCATGCAGTATAGACCCACCCGAGGGGACAAGAAGAGGCAGGACAGAAGGATAAAAACGAAAACCAAGGCCAGGCCGAGGCTTTTGACCTGACCCACCGTGATGGCCTTGGATGAATGGGAGATGGCCATGGTAAGGCCCGTGATATCGTAGCGAATCCCCTCGGGTAAATGGGTATTCAGATAGTCCGACAGGGTCCGTTCAATCTGTATAAAATCCGTGGTGGACGTGGCGTGTGAGCGACACGTGATATTGATCCGCGTAAAATCCTTGGAGACAAAATAGTCGATCGTTTCATCCCCGTCCAGCAGCCTAAGGTTCTTGACGGCCTCCTGAACGATAAAAGGATCGCGGGGTAAGACATAATACTTGGACTTGTCCGCAAAGTTTCTGGTAAAAAGCCCTTCCAGCTTGAGCAAATCGACGACTGATGTGGCGATGTCTACTCCTTGGACTTCTTCCGCAAATTGTTGGAAACGTTCCACCCGACGCAGGACTTCCGGAGATTTAAAATACCCGGGTGTGTCGCTTCTCAAGATTACATTGACGGGATAAATACCGGACAGATTCTTATAGACATCATCGAAGGCCATGCGCAACGGATCGGACTGCTTAAAGTAATTGATAGGCGTGGTTTCGACCTGGATGCGGAATAGACCCAGAACCGCCAGCCCGGCGATCAAGGTGGATATAACGGCCACGCCCTTAGGTCTGTGAAGCGACACGTGCAACGCACGGGTGAGGAACGGCTCCGTCCACGGGGGCGCCTGGGGCGGAGACAGGTGCTGAGCCGTATAAGGCTTTCCCAATAGGGAAAGAATAGCCGGTATGTACGTGAGATGAATAATCAACAAAAAGAAAATGCCCAGACAGGAAAAAAGGGCAAAATCTCGAGTGATTTCGATTTCATTCAGCATGAGGGATGCAAATCCAACGATTGTCGTCAGAGAGGCCAGGATGGTAGGCAAACAGACCTTGACCAGGCCGGAGACAACCGCCTCCCGGTTGGGTTGATCGCTTCGGGTCGCATCATTGTATGCCGCCATGATATGTAACGCGTAGGCCGTTCCCACCGCGATCAGTAGTACGGGAATGATCATGGTGACCATCGACAAGGGGATATCAACCAGTCCCATTAGGCCGAAAGTCCATATGAGGGATATCCCCACCGACGAGAGTGGCACCAGAGCGCCGCGAAAATTGCGAAAGCAGATTAAGAGCACGATGAACATAATCAAGGCGGCAAGTACGGGAAGTGTCTTCAGGTTGTTTTCCGTATATTGGGTCAACTGGTGGCCGATGACCGGGGTGCCGATTTGGTAGAGCTGGAATGGTTGGTTCGGATTCCGGCGTTCCTCGAGAATCCCTTCAATGGCCATGGTCGTCGATTCGGCAATGGCATCCTGCTCCGAAACGACGATGATACCTGCTGTTTTTCCGTCTTCTGAAACCAGGTGATTAAGAAAAATATCCGCTGCATGTACGTTTCGTCGCAGATCGTCAAGGGTCCATTCGTTCAGGAAGTCCAGGTCATACTTCAGCGTAGACAGGCTGGCCACACGCTTAACCCCGTCAAGGGCCTTGAGTTCTGCGGTCAATTCCTTAATTTTGGAATAGGCCTCAGGTGAAAAGACATCTTCGGATTTGAAGACGACCAGAATGTCCGTGGGGTTCCAGCCGAACTCCGATTTGTATTTGTCAAATTCTTCTTTTTCCGGCAGGTCTTCAACGATCATCTGCATGACGGACGTGTCCACATGCAACCGGCCCAGGTGGGCGGCAAAAAATAGGCTGACCGCCGTCAATGCGGCGAGAACTACTATTGCCTTTCGGGTGATCAGGTCAAAATAATAGTGCATATGGAGACATCCTGGATCGAGGTCCATTGGTTAGATTTGTTCGAAATGCTGCAAAAAATGTGCGCATTCGGTGTTTTTAGACCCTTTTTCCCTAACTTCCCGACATTTATCAGGCTTGCGCAGGCTCGGACACTCTTTCAAGCACCGACAAGACGGTGGCGCAACGGAAGTCATATACCATAATCAGGCACTCTGTTTCTCCCGTGTGAGCGATAAATCATCAATCCTCTGATTGCAAAGCCTCGATGACTCCGGCCATGTCTTCCGGTACCGGCGATTCAAAGCACATTTCGCGACCGAGCGATGGATGAATACATGTTAGTCGCCAGGCATGGAGCATCTGGCGGTTTACCGACTGGAGTAGCCGACGGACTTGTGCCCAAGCGGCAACATCCTTCCAGCGCTTCTTCCCGCCGTAACGGATGTCTCCGACAACCGGATGTCCCATGTCGGCGCAATGGACACGAATCTGGTGAGTTCGCCCCGTTCGTATATCGACATCAAGCAGGGTAGCGCAATTTAACACCTTTCGTACACGCCACCGTGTTTCAGCAGGTCTGCCCCGGGGGCTGACGGTAGACATCCGCTTTCGGTGGACGGGGTGCCTGCCCACGGGTGTTTGGATGATGCCGGTCGTGTCCCCGATCCGTCCATAGACCAGGACCTGGTATTGCTTTCGGACCTGCCGGTGCTTAAATGCCTTTTTCAGGTGTTCGTGGGCCGGTGCCGTTTTAGCAACGATCAGGGTGCCGGAGGTATCCTTATCGAGACGATGAACGATGCCCGGGCGGGCGGGATCTCCCGCCGTGCGGATGTCGGGGTGGTGGTGAACCAAGGCGTTGACCAGGGTGCCGTCGGCGTGGCCCGGCGCGGGATGGACGACCATCCCGGGGGGCTTGTTCAATACGATGATCTGGTCGTCTTCAAATAGGATGTCAAGAGCGATGGGTTCCGGTTCTACGAGTGGCGGAGCGTGAGGATCCGGCAACGGCGGAATTACCCCCTGCACCGAGTCGTCGGGCCTGAGAAGATAAGCTGCCTTTGCAGGCCTGCCGTTGACCCGGATCCGATTTTCCCGGATCAGCTGATTGGCCTGAGAACGGGATAGAAAAGCAAACCGGGCGGCCAACACACTATCCAGTCGACGCCCGGCTTCCCTGTCATTTGCACAAAACGTGATGATCGACACGCCTGATGATTTCAACCAATAGAAATGCCTATTCTTCTACCTCGAATATGGTGTTGATGTCCGACATGATGGCCCCCTCGTCCGTTTTTTTGGCAATAGACAACTCTTTCAGGAGGAGGCTCTGGGCGGTATCCAGGAGTTTCCGTTCCCCAAAGGACAGGTCTTTTTCCTCTTTGAGCAAATAGAGATCGCGCAATACTTCCGCCACTTCGTACACCGAGCCGGTCTTGATCTTTTCCATATACTCCCGGTACCGTCTGTTCCACGTCTGGTTATCCGACGGGATATCCCGCTTTTTCATGATGTCGTAGACCTTGGTGACCTCCGAGACGCCTATGATGTCTCGAAGTCCGACAGAAGAGACCTTATCCACCGGAATCATGATAATCATTTCATTTTCCAAGATTTTCATTATGTAAAAGTCCTGGTTTTTTCCCGATACCTGCCGTGACTCCACCGATTCTATCCGTCCCACCCCGTGTGCGGGGTATACTGCCAGGTCGCCAATCTTAAACATGTTTTTACTCCTATCGTATGCTACCAAAGAAACATGCCCGTATCGGGCCCAAATTTGGATAAACCTTCGCCGAATTCTATCTCTGTATAGCATTTTCTTGGAATTCAATCAATACAAAAAGGAAGTATGGGCCACGGCAACGCGTCAGTACGGTAGGGCGCTCGCTTGAGGCGGGGGTATTCGTTAACGGGAGACAAAAAGAAAAAGGATTGGCACCCTGGCGGTGCCAATCCTTTACTGAGGGCTGATACGTTGAAGCCCCTGATGTCCTGTATGCCTAAATCAGGAAGGGGATCATCAGGAGGGCAACGACGTTCAGGATCTTGATCATCGGGTTGATGGCCGGTCCGGCGGTATCCTTGTACGGATCGCCGACCGTGTCACCCGTTACGGCTGCCTTGTGGGCGTCGCTGCCCTTGCCGCCGAAATGACCGTCTTCGATATACTTCTTGGCGTTATCCCAAGCCGCCCCGCCGGTGGTCATTGAGATGGCCACGAAAATACCGGTCACGATACTACCGATGAGCAGTGCGCCGAGGGCGATTTTTCCCAAGAAGAATCCGACAATAACGGGCACCACCACCGGCAAGAGCGCCGGAACAATCATTTCCTTAAGGGCGTAGCGTGTGACGATGTCCACGCAAGTGGCATAATCGGGTTTGGCGGTTCCCTCCATAATACCGGGAATCTCTCGAAATTGCCGCCTTACCTCGGTAACGACCTGAGCGCCTGCCCGGCCCACCGCATTCATGGCGATGGAGGCGAACAAGAAGGGCAGAAGGCCCCCGATAAAAAGGCCGACAATGACATACACATTGCCCAGGTCAAAGATGAGTTCCTCTGCACCACCGGAGGCGTGACTCATCTCGGCTATCAGGTCCTGGATGTAAGCAGCGAACAGCACCAAGGCGGCGAGGCCGGCCGAACCGATGGCGTATCCCTTGGTGACGGCCTTGGTGGTATTTCCCACGGCGTCCAGGGGATCGGTAACCGCCCGCACACTTTCGTCCATTCCCGCCATTTCAGCAATCCCGCCGGCGTTATCGGTGATGGGGCCATAGGCGTCAATGGCGATAACCATACCGGTCATGGAGAGCATGCTCATAGCCGCCAAGCCAATGCCAAACAGACCCGCCAGGAGATAGGATGACAGAATAGCGGCACAAATCAGGAGTACCGGAATCGCCGTGGACTGCATGCTGATGGCTAAACCGGCGATGATGTTGGTCCCATGTCCGGTGGTGGAGGCCTGTGCGATGGCCTTTACCGGCCCTCGGGTCCCGGTGTAATATTCGGTAACAATAACGATACCAACGGTGAGTACCAGACCCACGAGAGTGGCCAGATAGACGTTTATGATCGGAATTCCAATGCCGCCCATCATTTTCTGGGTCACCCAGTAGAAAGCCACGCCCGCAATGATGGCCGAGCCGAACATACCTTTATAGAGGGCCCCCATGATGTATTCGCTTCCACTTCCCAGCCGGACAAAAAAGCTGGCGATAATCGATGCGATGATGGATACCGCGCCCAGTACGAGCGGGAAGGTTACGGCGTTGTGGTAGACTTCCGGGCCCACTTTCGCTTCCGGAAAGACAAGGTGGGCCAGCATCATGGCCGCCACGGCGGTTACCGCATAAGTCTCAAAAAGGTCCGCGGCCATACCGGCACAGTCACCCACGTTGTCGCCGACGTTGTCGGCGATGGTCGCCGGGTTTCTCGGATCGTCTTCGGGAATCCCGGCTTCTACCTTACCGACCAGGTCGGCACCGACATCGGCGCCCTTGGTAAAGATACCGCCGCCGAGACGGGCAAAGATAGAGATCAAGCTACCCCCAAACCCCAAAGCCACCAGGGCTCGAATGTCGTGGGTGAGCGTGTAGTAACCGGCTACCGAGGTGAGGGCCAGGCCGGCCACGATCATCCCGGTTACGGTACCACCCTTAAAGGCCATTGCCAAACCGGCGCCCAGCCCTTTCTTGGAGGCCTCAGCGGTGCGGACATTGGCCAGAACGGAAACCCGCATGCCGATATATCCTGCAATGTAAGAGGCCGCAGCACCGATCAGGAAGCCGATGGCTGTTTGAATTCCCAGGGTGGCTCCGATAATGATGACGATTATGGCTGCAGCGATAAAAACGGTCTTTAACTGACGATTCAGATAAGCGATGGCGCCTTCCTTGACTGCATCAGCAATCTCGTTCATCTTTTCATCCCCAGACGGGGCATTCTTTACGATACCAATCAGAAACAGCACAAAAACAACGCCTGCAATGCCCACCAGAGTGCTGTAAAGTTCCCAATTAATTAATTCATTCATAGTTCTCCTCCCAACCTAATCATTGCGAAATTTTCCTGCCATGAAACCGATTCATTGCCTCCGATACGCCGCTGGCAATCACCATCTCCAGCGCATCCGTTGCTTGTGTGACAACCTCGGCCACACACTTTTCCTGGGTGGTATCGAACCGATCCAAGACGTACCCGGTGACTTGGCTTGGGTCTTGGGGGCGACTGATACCGACCCGGATGCGGTTAAAGCGTTGAGTCCCCAGCGCACCAATCAGAGACTTGACGCCATTATGTCCTCCATCCCCTCCTTTCTCTTTAATTTTTATTGTGCCAAATACAAGATCCAGATCATCATGGATGACTGTGATATCTTGTGTATCCACCCGAAAAAAGTGGGCCAGATTTCTGACCGCCGGTCCGACGCGATTCATAAAGGTCATCGGCTTGGCGACCAAGACCGCCGATCCGGGCATGTTGCCCCGGCCGTAATGGGTATCAAACTTCCGCCGGTCCAACGTCAACCCGAAACGCCGGGCCAAACAGTCTACTACCATGAAGCCCACGTTGTGACGAGTAAACCGGTATTTCGGTCCGGGGTTGCCCAGCCCCACAATCAAGCGAACGCGATCCTCCGGCATCTAGATCCTACGATTCCGCAGATTCCTCTGTCTCTTCTTCACCCTCACTGACTTCAGCTTCTTCACCTTCTTCCAACTCTTCTTCTTCAGCTTCTTCTTCCTCAGCCATTGGGGCTACCACGGTTATGACGGTGAAGTTGGTTTCATACAGAAGGGTGACTTCGTCACCGACAGTGATTTTATCCACGTGTATGGAGTCGCCGATGTCCAGGTCCGAGATGTCGACGGTGATGCTGGAGGGGACGTCAGTGGGTAAACATGACACCTCCAGGTCATGACGGACCACCTGCAGGTATCCGCCACGCTCAACGCCCTTGGATGTACCCACCACTTCCACCGGCACATTGACTTGAATGGCCTGGTCCAAGGCGACTTCATAAAAGTCGACGTGCAGGTAGTCACTCGTGGCCGGCGCCGTTTGAAGCTCCTTTATCATGGCCGTCTTCCTTTGGGTGCCGCCGTTGTTGATGATTAAACTCAGGACCATATGTTCGCTGCCGCTTGCTTTGTAGATGTTTTGAAGGTCTTTCACCGATATGGTTAAAGGCACGGCGTCTATCTTGGGGCCGTACAATACGGCCGGGACAAGGCCTTGCCGGCGCAGTTCCCGGGCCTGCCCCTTACCGGTTTTTTCTCGCCTGGTTGCTTTTAGATCGAATACGTCCAATGGTTGTAACCTCCCTAGACAAAAAGTGAACTCACGGAACTGCCCGTATGTGAACGCTGAATGGCCTCCCCCAAAAGCTTAGATACGGATAGCACCCGTATCTTGTCACATTTTTGGGCATTTTCCTGTAACGGATTGGTGTTGGTAACCACGAGGGTCTTGATTTGCGAATTGCTAATTCTGTCCACTGCGGGCCCTGAAAGAACGGCGTGGGCGCAACAGGCATGGACTTCCGAAGCACCGTGTTCGATGAGTGCCAAGGCGCCTTCGGTAAGTGTGCCTGCAGTGTCTACCATATCATCGACAATGATCGCCCGCTTTCCTTCCACATTGCCCACAACGTTCATGGCCTCGGCCTTATTGGGGGCCGGCCGGCGTTTATCGATAATCGCCAATTGAGCGTGAAGTCTTTTGGCAAAAGCTCTGGCCCGTTCAACGCCGCCGGCGTCCGGGGATACAATGACTGTGTCATTGTCAAAGGTGCGTTTGATATAGTCGAGTATGGTGGGGGCTGCGAAGAGGTTATCAACGGGAATGTCGAAGAATCCCTGTATCTGACCGGCATGAAGGTCCATGGTGATTACGCGGCCGGCTCCGGCGGTGGTGAGCAAATCGGCAACCAATTTGGCGCTGATCGGCACGCGAGGCGCCACCTTCTTGTCCTGCCGGGCATAGCCGTAATAGGGCATAACCGCCGTAATGCGCTTGGCCGAGGCTCGCTTGAAGGCGTCGATCATCATCAACAGTTCCACCAAATGGTCGTTTACGGGGTCACATGTGGATTGAATGATAAATACGTCCTTGCCCCGAACGTTTTCGCTGATTTCGATTTGGGTTTCCCCGTCGCTGAATTTTCGAACCTTGGCTTGGCCCAATTGAATGCCGATGTCGTTACAGACACTTTTGGCCAGGTCAAGATTGGAATTGCCGGAAAACACAACAAGTCTGTGCATATTTCACCACTGATCTGATGGTAACGATATCTCCAGCACCTGCGATGGTGCGTGGCACAAACACGTGGCTGGGGTGGGAGGATTCGAACCTCCGAATGCAGGAACCAAAATCCTGTGTCTTACCACTTGACGACACCCCAACATAAAGCCCGTCAGGGAAGCAGCAGGTCCGCTAAATAGGTATCCCAACACCCCCGGCTTTGAATCGCCTCATACGCGTGGTGCGCTGGACCATAGGCTGAAAAGAGACCAAACACCGTGGGGCCGCTTCCAGACATCAATGCGCCCTCAGCGCCATACTCGAGGAGAGCCCCTTTTACGGCGGATATTACCGGGAACGCCCCGATGGTTACCTTCTCCAAATCATTACACAAAAAGCCCTTGATCCGTGAGGGGTCCTCCAAAAACCCCGAAACATTATAAGTTTCGGGGCAATTTGTCAATCCCAAATTTAGGTGTCCGAAAGCCCAAGCGGTGGATACGGTAATTCTGGGATTTACGAGAACCACCCAAAACGGGAACATTCCCGGACAGGCTTCCAGAGATTCCCCCACACCCTTGGCTACGGCCGTGTGTTCAAACAGAAAAAAGGGCACATCGGCGCCGATCTGAAGGCCCATGTCCAAGAGTTGCGGCGTGGAGAACGGTTTGTCGTAATAGGCGTTCAGTGCGTGCAAGACGGTTGCGGCATTACTGCTGCCCCCGCCCAACCCGGCCGCCACGGGGATCTTTTTATGAATAGAGATGGTCACGCCCCCGGGCGTGGAGAGGGTTTGAAAAAAGATGGTTGCCGCTTTCTGGGCCAGGTTCGCCGATCCGTCGGGAACGTCGGGATGGTCACAGGTGGTGGTCCCGGTTGGGGTATCAAAGGATAGTCGTAACGTGTCGCACAGGTTTACCCGGCACATCAGACTTTCCAGGTCATGATATCCGTCGGGTCGTTTCCCCAGCACCTTGAGGTAGAGGTTGATCTTGGCGGGCGAAGCCAGAGTAACAGGATTCACTTGTGGAAAGTCACCGATTCAAATGATCAAATCGTAAAAAGCCGGTTTAAGCCGCACCGCGGCTTCCTATCGGTAACGACGTTTTGCCGGTTGTTTGGAGACGATTTTACGACGCCATCAACGCCTTTCTTGTTCCTATTTCCGGATATTGGCCGCGAAAAGACCGGCTCTTCGCTGAATCAGAAGGGAAATGACCTCCCCTTCTTTTACGTCTTCGATATATTGTTGATAGTCTTTAACGGTCTTGACCTGTTTGTGATTGATTTCCAGAATCAGATCCCCTTCTTCGATCCCGGCTTTGTCTGCTTCACTCTGGGCGTCCACGGCTACCACGACAATGCCGCCGCCTGCATCGGGAATATTAAAGCGCCGGGCCAGGTCCGGGGTCACCGGAGACACCACCATGCCCAATGCACCGGCTTCCTCCGTGTCGGCTCTGGCCAGGGTTTCCTTGTCATCCGTCCGCTTGGCTATCTTGATGCGGAAGGTGCGCTCTTTTCCGTTTCTCAATACCTTGATGGTGATCTTCTCTCCCACCTTGGTAGCGGCGATGACCCGTGAAAGATCGCGACTGTCTTCAATGGTCTTTCCTTCAACTTCCACGATGACGTCCTTGGGCTGAATCCCCGCTTTATCAGCCGGATCTCCTTCGAAGACCTCACCGACGATGGCGCCTTTCGCCCCTTCCAAGCCGTAGTATTCTGCCAGCTCCGGCGTTACGTCCTGAATGGTTACCCCCAGCCATCCGCGGGTTACCGATCCGGTCGTTTGCAGTTGGTCGATAATTCCCCGGGCCATGTTGATCGGTATGGCGAAGCCGATGCCCACATTACCGCCTCCCCGGGAGACAATTGCCGTATTGATGCCCACAACTTCGCCGCTCATATTGACCAGCGGACCGCCACTGTTTCCCGGATTGATCGACGCGTCGGTTTGGATGAAATCGTCATAGGGTCCGGAGCCGATGACGCGACCCTTGGCGCTGACAATACCGGCCGTTACCGTATGTTCCAATCCAAAGGGGCTGCCGATGGCCACCACCCACTGGCCCACCTTGATTTCGTCGGAATCCCCAATCTTTAAAACCTTGACGTGTTCCAGATCTTCTGCCTTGAGCAAGGCGATATCGGTCTTCGGGTCCCTGCCCACGATCGTGGCTTCGAACTCTCTGCCGTTACTCAACTTAACCTTGATTCTATCGGCGTTTTCCACCACGTGGTTGTTTGTTACGATGTACCCCTCTTCGCTGATAATAAAACCGGAGCCCAGGCTGCGTTCCTTAAATTCCCGAGGGGGCTGGTTGCCGAAAAACCGTTCAAAAAAGTCGTGAAACGGGTCATTTTCACCAAACGGGCTTTGGAAATGTCTAAAACGCCGTCCTCCGGGGGTACGGACCGTCTTTTCCGTACTGATATTGACCACTGCCGGGCTTACCAGTTTGGCGACCTCGGCGAAACTTTGGGGTACGCTGTATTGTGCGGACGGGCCGGCCGCTATGGTTTTCGGGGTAATCCAGAGTCCGCCACCGAGGCCCATTGATACCAGGGTGACCGAAAGAATCCATAGGCGAAGGCCGTTTCTTCGTTGCTGATTATGTGACCTCATAGGGGGATCTCCTTTTATGATTTTTCCTTTACGTAGCGCATTCTCAAGTCATAGAGGACATTCTTGAGAAGCTGACCTTCGTCTTCCGTCAGATTCCCCTGAGTCTTTTCCTCCAGCATTCCCAAGATATCGATGGTATGTTTGGCCATGGGAAGGTTCTTTTGCTTTTTCCCGGAGGAGGGATCCTCCACCTCTCCCAAATGGAGAAAAGCGGAAGAACTCAGTGAAAAAACAAAGGTGGAAAAATTGACCTCGGGCAGTTGCATATCTTCATCCGACGGTCTTTCCGCTTCAGGCTCCGCGGTCTTGGCTTCCTCCCGGCCTTTGTCTTCAGCGGTTTCCGTCTTATGACTCTCCGCCTCGGATTGACCGGTTTCCGAACCGAAAGAACGTCTGTCTTTTATAACGAATCCTTTTTCTTCTTCTGACATGGTTTTTCCTCCATAAAGCCTTTTTCGGTACCTTGAAGGGCGGACCTTACAATTCCAACGGGATCACCGATTTTACCATGGGCAAGTGCCGCAATTCATCCAAGGCCTCCGGCGGGGCGATGGTATCGGTGTCCAGAAATATGACATTTCTTTGACCGTGATGTTCTTGGCCCACATGCATTCTGGCGATATTGACCTGGTGCTTTCCCAACACCGTCCCAATGCTCCCGATGGCCCCGGGTTTGTCCTCGTTATGGATGAGAATGAGATGACCTTCCGGTACCACCTCGAGTCTGAAATCATTGATTCGGACAATGCGGGGGTCAAACTTGCCGAATATGGTCCCGGAAATCGTACTCTCTCCTTCGGCCGACACGGTTTCCAAGGTGATGAGCGTGTTATAGTCTTCCGCCTCGGCACTTCGAGATTCGATGACCTTTATTTGTCGCTCCTTGGCGATTACCGGCGCATTAATAAAGTTGACTGCGTCTTTCAGAAAGCAGGCAAGCATACCCTTGAGGGCGGCCGTTGTCACCGGGGTGAGATCGATGCCGGAGAAATCCCCTGCGTATTTAATATTGAGTTCTTTGGGGGCCTTCTGTCCCAGCTGCCCCTGCAGCGATCCCATACGTTCCGCTAGTGCCAAATAGGGTCGAAGTAGGGTGAGTGCGTCTCCGGTGACGGACGGGACATTGACGGCGTTGATGATGGTGCCTGTTTGAAGATAGCGGATAATCTGATCGGCAACGGCGACGGCGACGTTGGTCTGGGCTTCTGCGGTTGACGCCCCCAGGTGCGGCGTGCATATGACATTATCGTGTTTCAGCAACGGGCTTTCCCCCGGGGGTTCGGTCTCGAAAACGTCTAGGGCCACGCCCCCCACTTGGCCGGACGCCAAAGCCTCTGCCAGATCCTTTTCATTGACGATTCCCCCGCGGGCGCAGTGAATCAACATCACGCCCGGTTTCATTTGGTCGAACGCCGCTTTGTTGACCAGATTGACCGTTTCTTTCATCTTGGGCACATGGATGGTTATGTAATCGGACCGAGCAAAGAGTTCTTCTCGGGATACGACCTCACACCCCCCCTGTTCGATCAATTCCTTGTTTGCGTAGGGATCGTGGACGATGACCTTCATCTTTAGTCCCCGGGCACGGTCGGCAACGATGCTGCCGATGCGGCCGTAACCGAGAACCCCCAGGGTCTTGCCAAAAATTTCCTTTCCCTGCAGCTTCTTCTTTTCCCACCGACCTTGTTTCAGGGACGCCGTACCTTGAGGGATATTTCGGGATAACGCGAGCATCATGGCTACCGCATGTTCGGCCGTCGTTATGACATTGCCTTCCGGGGTGTTCATGACCACCACCCCCCGTTTGGTCGCCGCGGGGATATCCACGTTGTCCAGGCCAATACCGGCCCTGCCGATCACCTTCAATCGGGGAGCCGCTTCCAGGATTTCAGAGGTTACCTTGGTGGCGCTTCTGATGACCAGTCCGTCATAGTCTCCGATGATTGTCTTCAATTCTTCAGGAGGCAGCCCAACGTTCACGTCGACATCGATACCTTCCGCTTCCTGAAACATACGAATGCCCACTTCAGCCAGTTTGTCACTCACCAAAACTTTCAACCCCAAGTCTCCTTTGTGTATCGATTTTCGACATAACCCGTGTTCATGCCGATTCATATTTTCTACTGACAAAACATGCAAGTGTCAAGACTCGTGTTGGTTGTCCGGCCTTTCCTCAAGGGGGCTTTTTGCCTTGACACCTTCAGGCTTTGTCTTTATAGGTTCCCATGACAGCGAGGAGGTGGATATGAGCAATAGAATCTATAACTTCAACGCGGGACCGGCCGCGCTTCCCCTGCCGGTGTTGGAAGAAATACAGGCCGAGTTTCTGGATTTCAAGGGATCAGGAATGTCCGTCACGGAGGTGAGTCATCGATCGAAGTGGTTTGATGGCGTGATCGAAGACGCCGTGGCAAGGACCAAACGGCTTCTGGGTCTCGGTGATCAATTTGATGTCTTGTTTTTGCAAGGTGGGGCCAGCCTACAGTTTTGTATGGTTCCCATGAATTTGTGTCCGCCGGACCAACCGGCCGATTATGTTGATACGGGGACTTGGTCCACCAAGGCGATCAAAGAGGCCAAGGGTCTGGGGAGATCGGTGAATGTCGTTGCCTCCTCGGCGGACAAGAACTTTTCTTATATCCCCAAAGAAATTCGCTTTTCTCCGGATGCCGCTTATGTCCATCTGACGTCGAACAATACGATCAAGGGGACCCAATGGTCTGCTTTTCCGGAGACGGGAGACGTACCACTGGTCAGTGATATGTCGTCCGACATCATGAGCAGGGTCTTTGATCCGTCTCCCTTCGGATTGATTTACGCAGGCGCCCAAAAGAATCTGGGGCCAGCCGGGGCGACCCTGGTGCTCCTTCGCCGAGACATGCGCGATCGGGTGCCGGACGACCTCCCCACCATGTTGAAGTATACGACGTTTGCCGAAAAAAACTCCATGTTCAACACCCCCCCTTGTTTTGCCATCTATACCGTCAGCTTGGTACTGAAGTGGCTGGAGGAAACCATTGGGGGGCTGGCTCAGATGGAAGCACGGAATCGGGAGAAGGCGGATCTCCTGTACGAAGCCATTGACGGGGAGCCCTTCTACCGGGGGACAGCGGAAACGGATAGCCGTTCGGTCATGAACGTGACCTTCCGGCTTCCGGAAGAATCCCTGGAAAGCCGGTTCGTTCAAGAGGCCTTGGATAACGGGATGGGAGGGCTTAAGGGACATCGTTCCGTGGGCGGCTGTCGTGCCTCGATCTATAACTCCACGTCTCTGGATGCAGTGAAGGCACTGGTCGATTTTATGAAGACTTTCGCCCAAAAGTACGGGTAGCCGGTCACAGGGGGACTGGGTCCGGGAATTGGGAAGGATTCTGCATCCGGTGTCAACCAAAGTGCCAATTGTTGGTATTAGTTTTCTCTTTTCTCTGGTTTCCCTAAAACTAACCTGTTGAAAATACGGCGCTTGCCGGCTCGCATGGTTCTTGCTTGCGCATAAGTGATGAGTCAATCAGCAGGAAAGAAACCGCTACAGCAAATTCGGATACCAGAGGGGCCAGTGAAGGATAGACGGCAGCACCAACGATTTACAGTTGAAGGTCGGGTCTTTGCTTACTATGAGACGCACTCTCCAAAGATTGCTGAAATTACCGACATCGGCAAGGGGGGGGTCGCCTTTTCCTATACCGGGATGCCCGAAGCGCTGAACCAGGATTTAGATTTAGAGATGATATTGCCCGACAGTACGCGATTCATGGAAAAGCTGCCTTGTCGAACCGTTTCGGACGCTGAGATCGTCTCCGGTTCCGATGGTGGTGTGCGAACCCGACGATGCAGTGTTCGCTTTGAAGGTCTGACCGAGAGTCAAAAAGCCAAGATCGACTGTTTCATCGATGATTATTGTTGGCATGTCCCCAAATGAATGTGGGTGGGGGCGGAAATAAAAAAGCGCCGGCAAACAGCATTTGCAGTTCGCCGGCGCTTTCCTTATTGTACCGGTAATTCTTATGCGTCGATGATTTCCAAGGCTTCGGCTCGATATGCATCCATGATGTAGGGAATGCCGGTAATCTTGGTGGCCTCTTCGGTAAGAGAGGCGAGATCATTTCTCGAAATTAGATCCACGCGCCACTTCCGGGCGCCCGCCATGAGCTGTTGCAGGCCCACACGGATCTTCTCTCCGGCGCTGTATATACCAACGGCGCCCAAGGGGAATTTATCAGCCTCTTTGCCGAATTTTTCTCGCAATTCTTCATAACATACAAAGATCTCTTCCTTCGTGGTGCCGAACTTGGAGATGGTGTTCGGCAGGCCGCCGTCCTGGCCGTCGATCCATCGTTGGATGTTCTTTCCGACCATTCCCGGGATCATAAGGGCCCGTCCCATGCAGACCGCCTTGCAGTAAGGCGCACCCAGGGCCAGGGCCTTGAAAATGTGGTCTTCCGAGGAAAATCCGCCCGCAAAGGCGATGTCCGGTACCCATTTGCCCTTTTCAGCCAAACGCCGACACAATTCGTAAGCCATCGAATGCAAATAGATGGACGGAATACCCCATTCGGCCATCATCCGCCACGGACTCATCCCCGTGCCGCCGGGGGCGCCGTCAATGGTCAACAGGTCTATCTTGGCATCGGAGGACCACCGGATGGCCATGGCCAGCTCCCGCATGGGATATGCTCCCGTCTTGAGCGTGACCCGCTTGGCGCCTAACTGGCGCAAGCGCAATACTTCGGCCATGAAGCTTTCCCGATCGACAAAACCGAGGCGGGAGTGTCGCTCGAACTCTTTGATGGCTCCCGCCTTAAAGCCGGCTTGATTGGCCTTGCTTTCCGGATCCGGGGTGACGATGTAGCCCCGCTTTTTGAGTTCCAGGGCCCGTTCCAGAGAAGAGACCTTGATCTCACCACCGATACACTTGGCGCCTTGTCCCCATTTCAACTCAATGGTTTCCACGCCGAGCTTGTCGATGACGTGTTCAGCCACCCCTAGCCGGGTGTCCTCAACGTTCAGCTGGACCAGGATGTCACCATATCCCTCGTGGTAGCGGCGATATTCTTCGATTCGCCGCTTCATGTCCGGCGCCTCTCTGACCATGCCGTTCTTGTCAAACTTCAATTTGGGGTCGATGCCACAGACGTTTTCACCACAAACCAAGGTAATGCCGGTAATCGCAGCCCCAATGGCGAAATGCTCCCAATTGGCTCGGGCGATCTCCGTACTTCCCAGAGCGCCCGTAAACATGGGGATCTTCATCTTGACTTTGTCGGTGACTCCGAATGCGGTTTCCGTGCTTACTGCGGGAAACGTGGCGTAATCGGGGTCCGCCGCCGCTCCTTGCGCGCCCAAGGCGTATCCCATGATGTTGAGGTGGGAATAATCGACCGGGTAATCCTTGTCGGCACCTGCCGTCACTTCACCGAAAGGCGCCGGGTAGAGCAGTTCCCGGCTGCGAAACGTGGCGTTGAACAAATCGCAGTTGCCTTTACATCCGTCCAGGCAACGGCTGCAAATCCCGGACTGGGGAGCCACACTACGAGATCGGTTTTTGGTCCGTAAGGCCTCATTGGCATTGGGTTGGTGTAAATTCATACGCTTAGTCCCTCCTTGAATCAAATTGTCGTGCAAATAAAAAAGTCCGACCTCCCTGGATGGGAGTGACGGACTCCTTTGTCATTACCTAAAAAACACGCCGTTGTGTTTTTGAAATCTGTCCAGCCGAAACCTCCTACAAGACGGGTCCGGAAAAGTCAAGCCTTTTCGGCCGGTGCACCTTCCTTATGATGCCGTATATCCCAACTCGAAGGCCGCCAGATTCGTATCCACAAACTGCTCCCGGATCTTGTTGCGGATCGTGTCTTGGAACGCCTCTTTGGCAATCGGAAGGATCTGGCTGCGGGCCAGTGCACCCAGCATGGCGATGTTGGCGCACAACGCCGCGCCTGCTTCAATGGCCAAGGCTTGCGCGTTCAATGTACTTAATTGTCGCACCTGTTTTCGAATCAAGTCAAAAAGGGTGGAAACGTCCGGGTACCTGGATTTGCCGATCGCCACGCTGAACGGCATAACGGGAACGTTGTTGGAGATGACCACCGAATCTTTGGAACACTTTCCCATAGCCCGATAGGTCTCCAATGGTTCGAATCCCAACAGGACGTCTGCTTCTCCGTCCGATATGATCGGACTGCCCACGTCTCCCACCAGGACCGTCGATTCGACGATGCCTCCGCGCTGCGCCATTCCATGCACCTCACTGGCGACCGTCTGGTGGCCTGCCTGAATGGCGGCTTCAGCGAGGATCTTCGTAGCCAGGAGCGTTCCTTGTCCACCCACGCCGGCGAGATATACCCGATATTCGGCCATGTTTCATTTCCTCCCACGCTGGTTCAACCGATAACCCGTTGACATTGGGTCTTACCCCTTCTTGGGCCTGATCTTGTTACAGATTTGAATACATACCCCGCATCCGATGCACAAATGTTGGTCGATGGTCATTGTCGTCTCGGCGTCGGGGTCGGTGTTTCTATAGAGCGCCGGGCAGCCGAAAGAGTCGACGCACATGGTGCAATCGGTGTTACATTCGGGTCCGACCACGAACTTGCGCTTTGGCTTCGATCCAAGGATTCGCCTTTCGTACAAAGGGCAGGGGGCCTTGGCCAGGATGACGGAAAGCGCTTTCGACGAAACGGCCTGCCGAACCGCCGCCTTCATTTTACCTAGGTTGATAGGATTGACCACTGCGACGTTATCCACCCCGCAGGCCCGGACGATCGCCTCGATGGAAACCGTTGGTTTGTCCCATCCCTTCGGGGTGAGTGAGACTCCGGGATGGGGCTGATGTCCCGTCATGGCGGTGGTGCCGTTGTCCAATATGATCAGCACAAAGCGATGTTGGTTATGAACGGCGTTTACCAGACCGGTAATGCCGGAATGAAAAAAGGTAGAGTCTCCCACAAAAGCGATGACCGTCTTGCCTGTGGCCTTGGAGATGCCTGCCGCCGAGGAGACACTGGACCCCATACAGATGACGAAATCGGCGGTCTGTAAGGGCGGCAAGAGTCCCAAGGTGTAACAGCCGATATCCGTGGGAAAAACAGCTTCCGTTTCCATTTCCGCCAAGACACTGTTGACTGCGTAATAGCTGGCGCGATGAGGACAGCCTGCACAAAGGTTCGGGGGACGAATGGGCAACGGTATGGGATCGGTGTCTTCGGTAACGTCCACCGGCCGGGCCGGTGTATAGTCGATGTCAAAAAACCGCGCGATAACGTCTCGCACCAATCCGGGGTGGAATTCGTACAACCGGGAGAAAAGGTCCGGTCTTTTCCCGGCAATGAGCGTGGTGAGGCCATGCGTCTGAGCCAGGGCTTTCAGGCCGTCTTCTAGCAGCGGTTCAAGCTCTTCCACCACCAGGATTTTTTGCGTGGATCGAATAAACGCCAAGGCCAGGGAATCGGGGAGGGGAAAGGAAAACCCCAATTTCAACAGCTGGACCCGACCTTCCATATTCAGGTCTTTCAAAGCGTCTTTTACGTAGCTATAGGCCATTCCGCTGGTGGCAATCCCATATGAACCGGTACCGTCGAGACGGTTCAAGTCGGATTGAGATGACATCTCTTTGGCCTTCTCGGCCTGGTCTAAGAGGACCTTATGACGGGTCCTGGCTACTGACGGTACGGTGACGAACCGACTGCTTTCTTTCTCAAACCGGCCTTGGGTCTGCGGCACCACCAGCGGGCCCAGGGTCACCGTTCCCCGGGCGTGGCTAAGGCGTGTGTTGGTACGCAAGAGTACGGGCAGCTCCAGCTCCTCGGAGATGCGAAACGCCTCTCTCGTCATCTCCTTGGCTTCTTGGACCGACGACGGCTCCAGCATGGGAAGGCTGGAAAACCGGGCATAATATCGACTGTCTTGCTCGTTTTGGCTGGAAAACATGGAGGGGTCATCAGCGATCACAATGACCAGACCGCTGCGGACTCCCACATAGGCGAGAGTCATCAAAGGATCCGCCGCGACGTTCAATCCCACATGTTTCATGCTGCAGATGCTTCGTATTCCGGAAACGGCGGCGCCGGCGGCGGTTTCCAGGGCAACCTTTTCATTGGTGGAATACTCAAAATAGAGCGCCGACTCTTGGGTGATGTGGAAAAAATTCTCGGCAATTTCCGAGGAGGGTGTCCCCGGGTAGGTGGTGGCAAATGCCACCCCCGCCTCCAAGGCGCCTCGGACGATTGCTTCGTTTCCCAGCAGGAGCACCGTCTTGCCGGTTTCTTCAGTCAAAAGCGGATGCATCGATTACCTCCATAAACAGGGTTCCCGGTTCAAGGTTCAAGGTTCAAGGTTCAAAGGTTCGAAGGTTCGAAGGGTTAAACCGTTAAACCGGCTTTTCACAGTTCTTCAGTCAACAGGACCGCCTCGGCCACTTCTCGCATCGATTTTCTCACGTCCATGCTTCGTTTCTGCATCCATCGAAAGGCGTCCTGTCCCGACATGCCCCGGCGGCCCATAAGGACGTCTTTGGCCCGCTCAATCAATTTGCGGGTTTCCAATTCTTCTTGAATCACCTTGCTTTTGACCATGAGTTCCGTATTTTCGATGGCCACCGCCGCTTCGTTGGCTACCGTGATTAGGACGTTTTGTTCGGTCTCCGTAAATTCATGGGGCCGGGAGGTGTAGCAATTGACCACGCCCAAAACCCGATCCTTTACCACCATGGGGACACTCAGCATGGAGACCAATCCTTCTTTCTTGGCCAGTTCCTTTTCTTTGTAGGCCTCGTTTTCCAAAACATCGATGACCGAGCAGGGCTTCCGGGTGAGCGCCACCTGGCCCACGATACCTTCACCTATCTTTAAAGACCGTTCCTGCAGATAGTCTTCGCTGATACTTTGCGTGGCCCGCAACTTGAGAATTCTCTCCGTTTCATCCAACAACCAGAGGGAGCAGATCTTAGAATGCATCGCCTCGGCGGTAACCGTTACGATAAGCCGGAGGATGTCTTCAATGTATCGATCGGACGTAATCGCCTTGCTGATCCGGCTGAGCGCTTCAATATGCTTTTCAAAGCTTTGCTCTTCCTTCATGGGTGTTCCGTGGCTATCCGATGTCACCGTGATATTGCTGTAGCGATTTTACCCGACCGTGGCCTTGTCTGAACGCGCTGATACCCTTGGCAGCGGCGATAGCGGCCGCCGTCGTGGTCACGTAAGGTATTTTATGCTTAATGGCCGCTTTCCGAATGTAGGAATCATCATGCTTGCTCAGCCGACCGCTGGGCGTGTTGATGACCAGCTGGATTTCGGCGTTCTTGATTCCGTCCACGATGTTGGGCCGGCCTTCGTGCATCTTACGGACCACCTGGGTTTCAATCCCGTGGTCGGCCAAGAAGGCATGGGTCCCGCCGGTGGCCAGAATGCTAAACCCCAGTTCCTTGAATCGTTTGGCTACCTCCAGGCCGGCCGATCGGTCTTTTTCCGCCACGGTGATCAGTACCGTTCCCTCTGAGGGCAATACCTGTTGCGTTGCTTCTTGGGCTTTGTAAAAGGCCAAACCAAAAGAGTCCGCCAGCCCCAGGACCTCGCCGGTGCTTCGCATTTCCGGGCCCAAGAGCGGGTCCACTTCGGGAAACATATTGAAGGGGAAGACCGCTTCCTTCACGCCGAAGTGGGGAACAGATTTGGGTCTCAGGTCCAGGTCCGCCAACCGCTTGCCCAACATGAGCTGAGTGGCCAGGCGGGCCATGGAGATATTGCATACCTTAGAGACCAAGGGGACCGTCCGGGAAGCACGCGGGTTGGCCTCCAGAATGTAAACCACGTCATTGGCGATAGCGTACTGGATGTTCATGAGGCCCACCACGTTGAGCTCCATGGCAATGCGCCGGGTATATTCGCAAATGGTGTCCACATGTTTGGCTGGAATACTGATCGGGGGAATGACGCAGGCCGAGTCGCCCGAGTGGACCCCGGCCCGTTCGATATGTTCCATTACCGCCGGTACGAAGGCGTCCGAACCATCGGCTATAGCGTCGGCTTCCACCTCGATGGCATCTTCCAAAAACTTGTCGATCAGGATCGGCCGTTGCGGCGAGACCCCCACGGCTGCCGTTACATATTCCCTGAGCATCTCTTCGTCATGGACGATCTCCATGGCCCGCCCTCCCAGGACGTAGGAGGGCCGAACCATCAGGGGGTAGCCGATGTCGGCGGCAATGTCCAAAGCCTCTTCCAGTCGGCTGGCCATGCCCGATTCGGGCTGTGCAATTCCCAGCTTGCGCATCTTTTGACGAAATCGGTCCCGATCTTCCGCCAGGTCGATCGTTTCCGGAGACGTGCCGATGATCCGGACCCCAGTTTCAGCCAGTTCGTTGGCGATGTTTAACGGGGTTTGCCCGCCGAATTGGACGATAACCCCCTCGGGTTGCTCCTTTTCGTAAATACTGAGGACATCCTCCACGGTGAGGGGTTCGAAGTAGAGCTTATCGGAGGTATCGTAGTCGGTGGATACGGTTTCGGGATTGCAGTTCACCATAATGGATTCGAAGCCTTCATCCCGCAGGGCAAAGGCGGCGTGGACGCAACAATAGTCAAACTCAATACCTTGTCCGATGCGGTTGGGCCCCCCACCCAAGACCATGATCTTGCGTTTCGAACTGGTGGCGACGGCGTCGGGAGCGTTGTACGTGGAAAAATAATAGGCGGCATCTTCCACCCCGCTTACGGGCACCGGTTCCCACGATTCCACCACCTTCAGAGCCGTGCGGTGTTGCCGGACATCCCGTTCCGGAATATCCAAAATCTTTGATAGATAGGCGTCTGCGAATCCGTCCCGTTTGGCTCGGGTAAGAAGCGGTTCCGGCGGAACCTGTCCGCGGTAGGCCAGCATCTCTTCTTCCAAGTCCACCAGTTCCTTCATCTGTTCCACAAACCATTTCTTGATGTGCGTCTTTTCGCTTAACGTGTCGACACTGGCGCCTTTCCGCAAGGCCTCGTACATAACAAACTGCCGTTCACTGGTCGGTTCCGCCAGCTGTTCCATCAGTTCGTCCACTGTTTGGGTATGGAAGTTTCCGGCGAATCCCAGCCCGTGGCGGCCGTTTTCGAGTGACCGGATGGCTTTTTGAAAGGCCTCTTTGTACGTCTTGCCGATACTCATGACCTCGCCTACCGCCCGCATCTGGGTGCCCAGTTTGTCCTGGGCGCCGTGGAACTTTTCAAAGGCCCATCGAGCAAACTTGACCACCACATAATCGCCCCACGGGGTGTACTTGTCCAAGGTCCCCGCTCGCCAGTAAGGGATTTCGTCCAATGTCATGCCTCCGGCCAGCATGGCGGAAACCAGGGCGATAGGGAATCCGGTGGCCTTGGACGCCAGGGCGGAAGACCTGGATGTCCTCGGGTTTATCTCAATGACCACGACCCGCCCGGTTCTCGGATCATGGGCGAACTGAATGTTGGTGCCCCCGATTACCTGTATGGCTTCCACGATGTCATAAGCGGATTTTTGCAAACGGTCCTGTAGTTCCGGGGTAATGGTCAGCATGGGGGCCGTACAGTAGGAGTCGCCCGTGTGGACACCCATGGCGTCCACATTTTCGATAAAACAGACCGTGATCATCTGGTTCTTGGCGTCACGGACCACCTCCAGCTCCAACTCCTCCCATCCCAGTACCGATTCCTCCACCAATATCTGTCCCACAATGCTGGCTGAAATGCCTCGACTGGCGATGACTCGCAGTTCCTCCACGTTGTAGACCAGCCCGCCGCCGGTGCCGCCCATGGTGTACGCCGGGCGGATCACCACCGGATATCCCAACCGATCAGCGACCGTCTCAGCATCCGCTACGCTGAAGACGGCCTCACTCTTGGGCATTTCAATGCCGAGACGGTCCATGGTGTCCTTGAACGCCGTGCGATCCTCTCCCCGTTTAATGGCATCGACCTCCACGCCGATAATCTTGACGCCGTACTTGTCCAGAACACCGGCCTGAGCCAGCTCGGAAGAAAGATTCAACCCTGATTGACCCCCCAGGTTGGGCAATAGGGCATCCGGCCGTTCTGTCTCAATGATTTCCACCATGGTTTGGAAGTTCAACGGTTCGATGTACGTCACGTCGGCCATTTCGGGGTCCGTCATGATGGTGGCCGGATTTGAGTTAACCAGTACGATTTTGTATCCCATCTTTCTGAGTGCTTTACATGCCTGGGTGCCGGAATAGTCAAATTCACAGGCCTGGCCGATGATAATCGGGCCGGAGCTGATAATCATTACCTTACGGATGTCGTCGCGTTTCGGCATGATGGTTCCTGTCCTTTCTATGTTTTAAAGGGCCGGCAACAGATCTCTGATGTTCAAGGCCGACCGTCGGTGACGCCGAAATTGAGAACGCCGCCATTTATGAATGGCATCTAACTAC
This sequence comes from uncultured Desulfobacterales bacterium, assembly GCA_964532395.1. Classification (GTDB taxonomy): domain Bacteria; phylum Desulfobacterota; class Desulfobacteria; order Desulfobacterales. The sequence goes on from CAZHHS010000003.1 coordinate 24,116, forward strand.
CAGATGGACTGAAAAACGTCAACTGAGTGCGAACGCCCCGAATCCACCGCTTGCCGAGTTTGCCCGTTGGGTTCGGTGGGTTTGCATCCGGCGACGCGTGCCGCTTGGTCAGCGTTGCGTAGGAAGCCGCAGATGGAAACCGGTGCTCACGTCGGATGTTCCTTCGCCCCTATGGGGCGCCGGCGGCAATGCCGTGCCCTCCCGGCGGGGATATTTTACGCAAACAACCCGGCGATACAGCCGGTCATCAAACACGCCAGCGTGGCGGCATAGAGGGCCCGAAATCCAACAGCGGCCAGGTCGCCGGACCGCTTGGGTGCCAAGGCGGAGAAGCCGCCGATAAAAATGGCCAACGAGGCCACATGGGCAAAGCCGCACAAGGCGTAGGAAGTGATGGTAATGCTCCGGGGGTTGGTCAATGTTCCGTCCGTTACCAGCTGATTAAGGTGTTGGTAGGCGACTACCTCCGTAACGATGGTTCTTTCTCCCAGAAGCGTTGCCACCTGAGGCACATCCGCCAATGGAACGCCCATGAGGACACCTAGCGGGTAATAGACATATGACAGGAGGATTTCCAGGGACAGGGGCACGCCAAACAGCGTGTCCGCAAGGGTGGCCAAGATCCAGTTACACATGGAAAGCAGTCCCAGAAAGGCCAATAAGAGGGCAACGATTCCCACGCAAAGACGAACCCCGTCGTTGGCCCCATGAATAATGGCTTCCAACCAGCTCTTTGACCGGTCGTCCGGCTGAACTTCGATACGGGTCCCTAGTGTTTCAGGCGTCTTCGTTTCAGGAACCACCAGTTTGGACAGGATGATCGCCGCCGGGGCACTAATCACGGATGCAGAGAGTAGGTGCCCGGCGATGGACGGGAATTCCTTGTGGAGAAAGCCCACGTAGAGGGCCAATACGGTCGACGCAATGGTGCTCATTCCCGCCGTCAAGACGGTGCAGAGTTCCGATTGCGTCATGGTTTGGATATAGGGCCGGACGGTTACCGCCGATTCAACACCGACAAATATATTACTGGATGCACATAGGGCTTCCGCTCCGCTGATACGCATCATGACCGCGAAGACCCTGGCAAAGCCCTTGATTATGACCGGAATGATTCGAAGGTAGTACAAGAGGCCCACCAGGGCGGAGAAAAAGATGACGGAGGGAAGCACCTGAAAGGCCAGGATGAAGCCCAGAGAGGATCGGCCTGACGGGCCCACCTCGCCGGGCGGTGTCGCCAAAGGACCAAAGAGAAAATAGATGCCTTCGTTGGCAAAGGAAATTAACCGAAGTACCGCACTGTTGAGCCAGGAAAAGACCTGGGTACCGGCGGGGAGGGTGAAGACGAAGAGGGCGAACACGCCTTGAAGCAAAAGGCCGGTTGCAATCAAGCGCAGGTTGATCCGTTTTCTATCGCTGGAAATGATCCATCCCAAAAACATGCAGACAAGGAGACCGAGAAGACTTATTAGACGATGATGGCCCATTTCGGTATTACTCCGTCGCGCCGATGCCTCGTCGAAGAATGAGTGTTTGGGGCGGTGTTTGGAATCTCTTGATCGACGGTTCCATCATCCCTTAATGATTTTCGAGGGCGGTACGGAGTCGGGTTGCCGTCTCTTCAGTAATGGTTCCCTTTTCCAGGGAAAGATCAACTGCATGCATGCCCAAACTGCGGTACATGGGCAGGAATTGGGGCACGTGTTTTCTGATCGATGCCACATGACCGGCCACCGTTTCAACATCCCCCCGGGCGATTGGGCCGGTCAAGGCTTGAGGGATGCCCTGTTTATCGATGTTCATGAGTGTGCCGTGAATCAGGGGGCTGAGAGCCTTGAAGGCGTTTGGCGCCGATATTCCCGCCATGCGGTTAAACTGGAGACTCATGTCCAAAAGGGTGACCAAATAATTGGAGGCCGCCACCGCTGCGGCGTGATAGAGAGGCTTCAACGTTGGAGAAATCTCCAGCCAGATGCCTTCAAGGTCGTTTACCAGCCGGCGGGCCACCGGTATGGCCGCCTGGTCGCCTTCCACCGCAAAATAAGAGCCGGGTACCAGGGCTTCGGCCTGTTCCGCTGAGGCAAACGTCTGAAGCGGGTGCAGGGAGACAATCGAGGCCCCGTGATTTCGTGCCGAAGCCAAGATGGTAGATGGGAGGGCCCCGCTGCAGTGGATGACCAGACTTCCGGGGGGAACGGCATCTTTTGAAACCAACGTATCACAGATGTTTTGGATAGTGTCGTCAGGGGTGGTGATGAAGATGAGGCCCGCATTGCCGGTGATCTCCCACGGCGCGGTCGAGGCATGTAACGCGCCGAGGTGTTCTGCGATCCGGGCGGCTTTCTCCCCACGGGTCGTGGATATGCCGACGATCGGGTAGCCCGCTTTTCCAAGGAGTCTTCCAAGGGCTGTGCCGACTGTTCCGCAACCGATTATTGCCACATGCTCCTTCATGGAAAACCCTTGTCACCTGCAGGACTATGATTTCGGCAAATAACCGGTCAGATCTTCCACATATTCAGAGAGTACGGCAAATCCGGCATCTTGGAGGGCGGAAACCGCAGTGTCTTGGTCCGCCGCGGCAACGCGCATGACCAGTTGGTAGATGCCGGGGTGTTTTCGTTCCGGCCAGGTTACCAGGCTCCGAATATTGATGCCCTTTTGTTCCAGGATCTGGGAAACCTCCGCCACGGTACCGATTCGGTCTTTCACCAAAACAGCGAAGCGAAAACTGTCCCGGTCAATGCCGATTGCTTCCAGCAATACCCCCATGACGTCGGTCGTCGTGATGATACCGACCAGACGGTCTTTATCCACTACCGGTAACGCGCTGATCCGGTTTTCCTGCATGATATTGGCCGCCCGTTCGATGGTTGTCCCCGGTGTAATGGTGATGATCTTCGTGCGCATGATCACCCCCAAGGTCAGTTGCTTGAGAATATAATTCAACTCATGGGCGCTTAGTGTCGTGGCCGGAGAGGCCCAGCTTTGTTTGAGGTCTCTATCCGAAACGATGCCGACGAGTTGGTCCTTATCGTCCACGATAAGCAGGTGAGCAATTTTTTCCTCGGCGATAATGTCCCTTGCCTTGACGATAGAGGTGTCCGGCGGTAACGTAATCGGATTGGTGCGCATAATCCTTCCGACATACATGGTTTTATCTCCTTTCTCACGAGAGCCGACTGAAACTTTATGACGGGCCTGTCTACCGTGTTCCTGGGTACCTATACCGCAAATCAAGCTGCGATCTCAACTACTTTCCGGTTATACACACGTCCGTTTCTTGACCGACACTCCCGATAAGCGATTTTGACTCGATTCTGGGCAAACAGGGCGATGCAGTCACAGTAGAGCTGCCATTCCAATTGAAGGCCTTTTTCCCTTACCGACGCGAGGGTGTCCTCCGGGAGTATGTCGAAAGCCCGTTGCCCGATAATGGGGCCGGTGTCTTCCCCGTAATCGACAAAATGAACCGTACACCCACCGACCTTGCATCCGTATCGGTACGTATCGCCGTAACCGTCTACGCCTGGAAATGCCGGCAAGAGCGCGGGGTGAATGTTCATGATCCGCGGTTGGTCGGCAACCGTATTTATCCGATCTATGAAATAGGGGCTGAGCACACGCATAAACCCGGCGAGTACCAGGAGGTCGAAATCGTATTGGGCCATATCCTGTAGAAGGGCCGCCTCGAAAATGGCCCGTTTGGAAAGATAAGCGATCCGTTTTTCCTTGTCCCATGTTTCCGAGGTGATTTGTTGAGAAGCCAACACGTGTTCGACATCGAAGTCGGCAGGGAGGTGTTTTTTCAGGGAATCGGGTTCCAGGGAGCCGACCACGTTTCTGTAATCGGTGACAAAAGTGGGAATGCCCTTTTTCTCCGCTCGGGTCAACCCGTAGGCATCGGCTTTGTCCGAGCCTACGAAAACGACCTGTCCGTCGATTTGGCCACGATCGCAGGCCGCCATGATGGCCTGGAGATTTGAGCCGCCGCCGGAAAGCAAAACACCGATGCGAATGCCGTCATTCATGTTGGAGCCTTTACCAGTAAAGTCGACAAAATGTCAATAACATTTTGAAAATCTTGATAAAAGGGACTGGGGTGTCATAGTGATTTTGGCCTTGACTTAGCAACGATTAAAAACTAGTGTTTTTGCGCACAAAGTCAACCCCTTGCCGCAAATCCACCGCTAGCCGAAGTGGCGTGGTGGAGGCCCGGCGTTCCGGGAAGGATCCGGACGTGTTTACCTCTGGCCGGTGGCGCCGGTGGCATTGGTGGGGGTGCTGACGCATAAGTCTACTTCCCGCGTGTTTAGGAGGCGTTACATGAAAGAGGTCGTCATCGTCAGTGCCGCGAGAACAGCCATTGGGGGGTTTCAGGGGACATTGTCCAATACGTCAGCCACATCCTTGGGCGGGTTCGCCATAATGGAAGCCATCCGCAGGGCCGGGATTTCACCGGATGACGTGGAAGAAGTGATTATGGGAAACGTCTTGCCCTGCGGCCTTGGGCAGAATCCGGCGAGGCAGGCCCTTCTGAAAGCGGGGCTGGCCGACGATGTGGAGGCCCTCACCGTAAACAAGGTGTGTGGCTCCGGTTTGAAATCGGTCATGCTGGCGGCGCAGGCCATTATGGCGGGTGACGGCGATGTCATCGTGGCCGGGGGGATGGAAAACATGAACCTTGCCCCCTACTTCCTGGACAAGGCCCGAACCGGGTATCGCATGGGACATGCCAAGATGATTGACGGCATGATCCATGACGGTTTGTGGTGTCACACCAACGACTTTCACATGGGGATGAGCGCCGAACTGTGCAGCGAGAAATACGGGGTCACGCGGGAAGCCCAGGATGCCTTTGCGTTGCAGTCGTACGAAAGGGCCCTGGCGGCTCAGGCAGCCGGTGACTTCGATGAAGAAATATTCCCGGTTGAAATACCCCGAAAAAAAAGCGATCCCTTGATGTTTTCCAAAGACGAGGTCGTTCGACCGACCAGTCTCGAGGCCTTGGCCCAGTTACGTCCCGCTTTTAAGCCCGATGGCACGGTTACGCCCGGAAATGCGTCCAAGATTAGTGACGGTGCCGCCGCCCTGGTTCTCATGTCACGCGATAAGGCCGATGAGATGGGGGTCGACGCTCTGGCCCGGGTGGGGGCGCAGTGTTCCGTAGCCATAGACCCCAAATATGTTCTGATCGCGCCCATCTACGGCATTCCCAAGCTCCTCAAAAAAGCGGATCTCGCCGTCAAGGATATCGATTTGTTTGAAATCAATGAGGCCTTTTCCGCTTCCAGTGTGGCTATCAACAACACATTGGATCTGGACTCTGCCAGGGTCAATATCCGGGGAGGGGCGGTTGCTCTGGGGCACCCGATCGGGGCGAGTGGGGCCCGGGTCCTTGTCACCCTTCTTCACGGCATGAAAGCGACCAACGCCCATCGGGGATTGGCGTCGCTGTGCCTGGGGGGCGGGGAAGCCGTTTGCTTGATCGTTGAACGTGACTGAGGACAAAGCGTTTACCAGCAAACTTGATCAAGTCGTAAAAAGCTGGGTTAAGCCGCGCCGCGGCCTCCTATCAGCAACGAACTTGATTGACCGTGGTGTTGCATAAGGTTCAGGACGGTCTCAGATTTCAATGGCGCTAAAACTCAGCCGTAAGCGTCCCTAAGTTTCGTTGCGGCCGGGTTTACCAAATAAGCCATGTGGATTTACCAA
>CAZHHS010000004.1:0-28525 GCA_964532395.1 uncultured Desulfobacterales bacterium
ATTCCTCCCAAGATCATGTGTCCGTTAAACGAAGACGGCCGGTGCCAACTCTATGGCCACCGCCTCATGATTTGCCGGATGCACGGCGTCCCCAGTTCCTTTATCCGGCCCGATGGACAGAAACGCACTTTTCCCGGCTGCGAAACCTGCCAGAAACGCTACGCCGGTTTATCCACCATCCCGGTTTTGGATCGAACGGACTTCTATCGGAGACTTGCCGAACTCGAAAGGCAGTGGCTGCAGGATGCATCCCAACCACTTCCGCGGGTAAAGTTTACCTTGGCCGAGATGGTGGTCAATGGCCCGCCCGAAACCTAACCCTCCCCCCACCGAGGACCTCGTGGCGATCGGCGACACGGATCTCTCCCCAAAATGCCCGGGGGAACGCTTACTGGAAGCTGAATCCCTTGGGCAGAGCCGCCTGAGTGGTTCCTGCGGGCACCCAAGAAAGATCCGTAATCGTGTAGGTTGGGTCCAGGGTTCGAAATATGGGAACCACCTGCATGCCGATTTTTGGCTCACCCAGGGACAGATAACTCATAAGGATCGTGGACACACCTTCGAATTCAACGTTGATGAATCGGATCGGTTTGTCCAGGGTATTAAAGGCCCCGGAACGCTCGCAAACCATGAACGTGTGGACGGTTGCCCGCGTTCGGCAAACCTCCGTTAGGTCCACCACAGTGTTTTTCGCCAGGCAGTCGGGACAATGGATCCGAAAGGGAAGGTAGACCGTCCCCTTGGTCTCGCAGTCGGCGTTATCACACCGGCTGCCGTGAATCTTGCCCTGGGAGAGTCCTTCGAAAAAGACCGCCTCGCCGCCGTACGTGTGGATGTAGGTCATCTCCCGGGGGTTGGTCACCCCCAGCAGGCCCCAGTCCTTATCTTCATCTCGAATGGGCATATTGGGGGTAACATGATGAAAATCTCCCTGAATACGATATTTGCCATCCTTGACTTTTACCGTTGCAAACATGCTCATGTCCAAGCCCTCCTAGGCATCCTCTTTCAAAACAGAATCAGGATCCATGACGATGGTGGCGGTCACATGAGATCCCACTCCGGCATGGCTGATGGCCATACCCCGCTTGGCACCCACCACCTGAAGATCGGTCCAATCGTCCGGCCGGCGGCGACCAAAATCGCGCCATAAATCGGAATCTCCATGAATCTCACCCCATCGATTCCACATATGGGTGGCGATCTCAAATGTTTGCATGATACCCGTGGCCCCAACAGCGTGCATGCACCCGATCAAGCCCCCCGATAAATTGGAAGGCAGTCGCCCCGGCTTGCCGGTATGGGGGTTCACATGATAGCAATCCCCCGACTCCACGTAGTCCCGACCGGCGCCATAAGGCCTCAGCCCGATGTCCTCATATGTCTGGATGTCGCTGATCGTAAATGCGTCATGGAGTTCAACCACGTCAAGGTCTTCCATGGGATCTACGATCCCGGTCATTCTGTAGGCATACCACGCAGCCATCCTGGCCGCCAAGAACCCGGTAAATCCCGGGTAACGCCCCCCACCGGGGAAACGGCGCTCAATGTCGGCATATTGGTCCGCCGTCTCATTGGGCAGCAAGGGAATCTCCATATCCCGGCGGCAGGCCGGCCGCAGCGTATGTGAGGCCGCGCTCACCCATATTCGCAGCGGCCTGTTCCTGGTGTTTTTTGTCAGCGCCATGGCGGTGTCTTCATCACAAATGATTGCACACGCAGCCCCCACGCTCATCAAACAACAATCAAGTGCTCGGAGCGGATATGCAACTACGGGAGAATTCAAAACATCCTCGACGGTAATCTTCATGGGGGCCTGGGCAAACGGATTGAACCGGGCATACCCATGATGCTTGACGGAGATCTCCGCCATGGTGCGGCGGAAAGATGCCTCCTCCTTACCGAACACCTGCCAATACTTCTGAGCCATTACCGCGTAATATCCCGTGTAGATATGTCCCAGGGGAGTCTCCCAGTCTTTATCGGCGGCACATGAAATCAGATGATTTCCTTCGTCGGTGGGCACCTCATCCATACGCTCCCACCCCATGGCCAGAGCACAATCGGAATACCCGGAGGCGACTGCCTTAACGGCTTCCCACAACGTCGATCCTCCCGTGGCCCCACCGGTCTTTATCCCCACATTTCCCAAGGGATCCAAGCCAAGACGATCGTGAATCACCGCCTCTCCCAGTAGCTGGTCACCAAAGTGATCTGCAAAATGACCATAATATGCCGTATGGATAAAGCGTTTCAACTCCGCCGGCGTTTTGTCGATCAGCCTGGCGGCCATAGTGAACGCATCGACGACAAGCTCTTCCGTCCGTTTTTCCGGTATCGCGCGAGCGAATTTTGACTGTCCGGCAGTCACCAGATAGACCGGCCGCATCAGTTTGGGCACTTTAAGCTGTCTTTCGCTGAAGGTGATCATTTCGCATACTCCTTTCCGTTGGACTGGTGACCGGGAGGCAACAACATGCGGCCTGCCGAGGTGCCGAACAAGAAGCCGTCATCCTCCTGATCAAATAGCCCCAAAAAAGCCTTCTAAAACCGTCTCGCCGACCCTATTGCGGTTCCATGAGGATGCAGGCCAAAGGCCCGAGGGTCAAGGATATCGATTGTCCGAAACCGTGATGGGGAATCTCCTCAACTTGCACGCCCCCTGCATTGCCCACGTCACTCCCCCCATAATAGGCGGAATCGGAATTGGCGATCTCACCGTAGGCCCCCGTTCCCGGAACCCCGATCCGGTAACTCTTTCTCACCACAGGGGTCAAATTCAGTACACACACCAGATGGCTGCCCCGGCCGAAACGTACATAACTGACCACGCCGGTCTCGGCATCATTACAATCAATCCACGAAAAGCCGTTGGGCTCGTGATCGAGCTCCCAAAGGGCGGGATACTTCTTATATATTTCGCCCAAATCCTTCATGAACCGCTGAAAGTCCCGCCGTTTAGGATCGGATGCCAATCCCCAATCCAACCCGGTCTCGTGGGACCACTCATCCCATGAAGCCAGTTCAGTGCCCATGAAAAGCAACTTCTTGCCCGGATGCGTATACATGTACCCCAACAAGAGCCTCAGATTGGCAAACCGCTGCCACTCATCTCCGGGCATCTTACGCAGTAACGACCCCTTGCCGTAAACGACCTCATCGTGGGAAAACGGCAAGATAAAGTTCTCGCTATAGGCATACATCATGGAAAAGGTTAGGTTATTATGATGATACTTTCGATGAACCGGATCTTTGGTAAAGTAGAGTAGTGTGTCGTGCATCCAGCCCATGTCCCACTTGAAGCCGAAGCCCAACCCGCCCAGATACACGGGGGATGTCACCCCCGCCCAGTCCGTCGATTCCTCAGCCACCGTGAAACATCCCGGAAAAAGAGCATACAAAGTTTCGTGAAGTTTTTTAAAAAAATCGATGCCGGCGAGATTTTCGTTTCCCCCGTACCGGTTTGGAATCCACTCCCCTTCCTTTCTCCCATAGTCCAAGTAGAGCATGGAAGCCACTGCGTCGACCCGCAGGCCGTCAATGTGATATTTGTCCAACCAGAACAAGGCATTGGCAATAAGAAAATTCCGTACTTCATGCCTGCCGAAGTTGAATACAAGGGTGCCCCACTCGGCGTGTTCTCCTTCTCTGGGATCCTCATGTTCATACAGGGCCGTACCGTCGAAACGTCTCAAGCTCCAGTCATCCTTGGGAAAATGAGCGGGCACCCAGTCAACGATCACACCGATGCCGTGTTGGTGGCATGTGTCTACAAATGCCTTAAAATCGTCGGGATTACCAAACCGGCTGGTAGGCGCAAAATATCCGGTAACCTGGTATCCCCAGGACGCGTCAAGCGGGTGTTCCGCCACCGGCAAGAGTTCAATATGGGTAAACCCGAAAGCCTTTACATGCTTTACCAAGGCTTCCGCTAGCGCCCGGTAGTTGGGCCACTCGCCGGACGTTTGATCCCGCGACATCCACGAGCCCAAATGCACCTCATAAATAGCCATAGGGGTTTGCCGCAGGTTCTTTGCGTCACGGTCGGCCACCCACTGGGCGTCATTCCACTCATAGGCATCCACATCCCACACAATAGAGCTGTTGGCCGGTCTGAGCTCCATGGCAAATGCATACGGGTCCGTTTTGACCCGTAGGTTCCCATTGGCGGTCTTTATTTCATATTTGTAGAGCATCCCACAATGAACGCCGGGCACGAAAAGCTCCCATATTCCTGAAGCCCCCATTGACCGCATCGGAAACAATCGGCCGTCCCAGTAATTGAACTCCCCCACCAGACTCACGCGCTTGGCATTGGGTGCCCAGACCGCAAAGGCCACGCCTTCCACCCCTCGGACACTGCAGGGATGGGCACCGAGCTTGTCATACAAGCGATAATGGGTTCCTTCTCCCGCCAAATAGAGGTCCGTATCGCCCAACGTGGGCCAGAACTGATAAGGGGCATCACTTTTCCAATGGTTACCATCGGAGAAGGTAAAACGTAACGTATACACCACGGCCGGGGTCCCTTGCGGAATAAAACAGGCAAAGATCCCGCCCTCATGGCACTTGTCCATCCGATAAGACGTCTCGCCTTCTATCCAAACCTCCGCAGCCACGGCATCCGGATGAAAGGCACGAATAATCACTCCCTCTTCCCCTTCAACGAGTGCAGGATGAACCCCGAGTATACTGTGCGGGTCTGCATGTTCGACGTTAACCAGTCGCTGGAGGGCTTCCGAAGAGAGCCCTGCCAACAAGGAATATGTTTGCATATCATCACCTTTTATTGCGGTAGTCAGCAGATCATGGAAAGGTAATATATCAACACACCGAAAATCAAGGAAAAACTCCAGGCCTCGCCGCATTCGCCCCAACGACGAACACCGGAAACATGACCAGGCCCCACTTGCAATTGTTCATACGTTGCTATATGGTGTTACTAGGAGGCTGTCGGAGAACTCCACTTCCGCTCGGGTTGATCGTTTTTGATCATTTCTAAGTTCGCTTCGCTGAAACGCCAAAACTCGGCTAACCGCCTCAAACAATTGGCGTTTCTTAACGCTTCGCTTCTCTAAGAAATGTTTACAAAAACGCTCAAAGTCGCTTCTCTGGAAGTTCTCCGACAGCCTCCTAGCAACCGGAAACCCGGTTGGTTCGCCGCTGGCATTGGCATTTTGCCGGCATGAAAGGCCGCCTGATGGTAGCACTTTACGTCACCTCCATTGAAAGATCCGCAGGCAAGGACCTGATCACCATGGGCCTGATCAATCGGCTCAAGCGGGACGGCTTTTCCGTCGGGTATTTTAAACCGGTGGGACATTTTCCCTATCAGTGTCAAGACGGGATCACCGACAAGGGGGCCTGGTTTATTCATAAGCTATTTGCCTTATCCGATCCGATCGGTACCATTTGCCCGCTGGTCATCACCCCGGCATTGATCCGACAAAATTATCAACAGCCCTTCACCGGGGTGCAAGACAAGATAAGGGAAGCGTTTGACGTCGTTTCGGATCACAAAGATATTGTTGTCATTCATGGTGACTACAATTTCAGCGAAGCCAGCTCTTTCGGCTTGTCCGGCTCAAACCTTGTTCAACTACTAAACGCCCACACCGTTTTCGTGGAAAGGTATTCCTGCGATTTTTGTATAGACTTTCTATTGGAATTAAAGAGTGTCATCGGCCCCCCGCTGGCGGGCGTAATATTTAATAAAACGGACCCCCCCGATGTGGAAGAGATTGAAACCTACGTCGTCAATTTCCTTGAACAACGGCAGATGAAAGTCTTCGGTTGTTTACCGAGAGATACGTTGCTGCGCTCCGTAGAGGTTAGAGAATTGGCCTATTTCTTGGGCGCTGAAGTCATGGCTTGTGATGATCGGCTGGGTTCCTTGGTAGATAGTTTTCTGGTAGGCGGCATGCAGGTGGACAAGTTTATCACGTACATGATTAAACATCCCGGTTCAGCCGTTATTGTGGGCGGTGATCGTACCGATATTCAGCTGGTTGCCATAGAAAACGGATCTGCTTGCCTGATTCTAACGGGAAGCTTGTATCCCAACGAAACCATAACCACCCGAGCGCGGGTAAACGGGGTTCCCCTGTTGGTTGTGGGAGGCGACACATTCACGGTGGCCAAGCGGGTCGAGGCGGTAGTCGGCAAACTCAGCCTGCAAGACAAACGCAAGATAGACCACGGAATTGATCTGGTAGACCGGTATCTGTCCTTCGAAAGCCTTTATTCCGCTTTGGGATTGATACCTCCTGAAGGCAATCACCAGATAATACAATAAAGGACAAACTGATGAAGCAAGCGTCCGAACAGGATCCGCCGACCGGCAGAAGAGCGTTTACCAGGGTCCCGTTTCACGTGATGGCCCAACTGCGGATTCACAAGGAGATATTCACCATAGAGAAGATAAGAGACATTAGCTTGGGAGGGTGCTTTTTGCTGGCGTCTCCGGAAAGGGCGGCCGGAGAAAATATCTCTATGGGTCCCGGCGACTTTTGTACCGTTTACATTGCCTTAACCGGCACCACCCAAGATCTGGTGGTGGAAATCGACGGTGAAATTGCGCGGTCCGGCAAAGACGGTATCGCGGTAAAATTCACCACGGCCACTCCGGAAAACCTCTATCATCTCCAAAACATCATTCGTTATAACGCAATGGACGCCGACACAATCGAGAAAGAAATCCGAGAACGCCTGATACGCGGCAAAGCAGAATAATTCCCATGTCGCGTCGGATACAATTTCATTCACCCCGGCGTGACCGGTCGGTACCCCAAAGGGTTTCTTTCAATGAGCGAAACTATGGAAGCTGAATTGACGAATAGTCTTGTCTGGATTGATTTGGAAATGTCCGGTTTGGAGCCGGACAGACATGTAATCTTAGAAATCGCCACCATCGTCACCAGTAGCGATCTGGTCATTTTGGCGGAAGGACCCAACATCGCCATACATCACGAGAGAGAATCACTAACCAGCATGGAGGAATGGAGTAAAACCCACCATGAAGCCTCAGGACTTTTGGAAAGAGTGAGGATATCACCCCACAATTCAGTCTCGGCTGAAGCGATGACCCTTGAATTTTTACAAAAATACACGGAAGCGGGAAAATCTCCTGTGTGTGGCAACTCCGTTTGGCAGGACCGACGATTTTTATCCAAATACATGCCCGCCTTGAACGCATTCTTTCATTATCGTAACATAGACGTTAGCACTGTCAAAGAACTGGCCAACAGATGGTATCCCTCGCTGGCCAAGCCCAAAAAGCGCAAAGACCATTTGGCACTGAATGACATTAAGGAATCAATAGCCGAGTTGAGGTACTACCGAGAAAAGGTGTTCCGTCGCCCTTGGAAGTCTTAGATACAACCATCACTCTATTTGTACATTCGTTTCTGTCGGTGAAATAGGCTACCCCCTAGAACTGAATTTGAATCCGCTTCTTGTTTTGACCTTCCTCTTTGATCGAAAGAAATACCTTACCCAACCTTTCACACCACGTCCGTACATCCTTCTCAAAGGTTGGACAATCACCGATTATTTCCAGAATATCTCCCGGCTTCATGTCAGGGGCTTTCACCGCTATTTTGAGAACCGGTTGAGGACATTTCATCCCCTGTGTATCCAAAACTTCTACGGCCATAACCATTTCCTCCTTATCCCTGCTACTAGCAATGCATACAGTTGGTATCTATCGCCATCTCCTTAAAGACTGCTTACTCAAACCCAAACAGTCAGGCCCTGCACTTGTAAATGGGTCATCCTGGAAAAAGCATCATGAATTCGCCCTTCAGGAACAATCCCTATTTTTACCACACAACGATCTGATTGTGGAGTTTTTTCCGCATCGCGAATCTTCCCCGAATCCCCGACTTTGGCATCCCCCCGGACGGACCCACCCAAGATCCGCTTTTCCCCGTCAGCGCACCTAATGCGTTGCACAGGCCAAACACGGATCGTAGGCACGAAATGCCATTTCCACAATGTTTAGCTTTCCGTCGGAGACCTTTCCCTCTTGTATAACCGCCCGAGCGGCCTGTTCAACAGACATGGCAATGGCGGCAGCACTGTTTTGCGTGGCAACCAGCAGGTTCAACTCTTCCACAAAGGCATCCGGGTTGGTCTTGTAATGATGAAACAGCGTCCCCCGCGGGGCCTCACAAACCCCCACCCCCTCAGACGGCGTTTCCGTCGGCAGGTTCCGGATTTTGGGATCCGTAATCTGCTCATCCGAGGCAAGTTCACACATGCGTTCGGCAGCATAAAGGGCCTCGATAAGCCGGGCCCAGTGATAGGCAAACGTATTGTGCAACGGCTTTCCACCCAAGACATCGAACATCCGCTCAAACGCCGCCTGAGCACCCGCCGTGGCCATTGCCTCGGCGGCGTTCAGCCTGGCCAAAGGCCCCACCCGATATACGCCGCTTTCTTTTCCGTCGACAAATCCTTTCCAGCCCACGTTCTTGAGATATAAAATCTTCTGATATGTACTCGGTTCCACCCGCTCTTCCAGATGATCCAGGTACTCTTCCCCCCGGAATGCGGCGAACTCCTTTCCTTCCGGGTCCACCACCCGGACCATGCCGTCATAGAAGTTAAGCTTTCGCTGTTCGTCCACCAACCCCATGTAATAAGTCCGGTGAGAAAAGACATCACTGTGGAGCAACTTGTGATAGATCTTGTTTGCCAGGGCGACATCGTGAAATATCTGTAACGCAGCCTTAGCCAGCTCCACAGCATCCCGTGCCGTTCTTTCTATGTCCAGTCTCTCTTGTTCAGATACGATTTTCGACACGCCTCCCGGAAGGCCGCACACCGGATAGGTGGCACTGCCGGCCAGAGTACCGATGATTTCCTTTCGGATCCGGTTTCTTACCTCGATGACCTTTTTCCCTGTTTCCGCACCAACCTTCTCGATGATCCCGAAGATATTTCGTTTCTCACCCGGCGCCGTGGGACCGACGATAAGATCGGGCCCCCCCAGAAAAAAGAAGTGCAACATATGGTCTTCAAACACAAACGCATTGTACAATAGTTCCCTGATCATTTTGGCGGCAGGAGGAGGCTCCACCGCAAACAGGTGGTCCAGGGCCTTGCTCGCCGCGGTGTGATGGGCCGTAGGACAAACGCCGCAGATCTTCTGCGTAAGGATGGGCATCTCTTCCACCGCCCGCCCTTCACAGAATTTTTCAAACCCCCGAAGTTCGGGAACCTGCAAACAGGCCCGGTTCACCTTGCCGGCATCGTCCAAGAATAAATGAATCCTGCCGTGGCCTTCCAACCGGGTTATAGGATCGATCGTAATCCGTTTGCTCATCCGTCTTCACGCTCATCGTCCACATGCCCACCTTCCGGCGGTAAACGATGTAACCTCCCTCGCAGCATGGATGCCGCCAAACCGTATCGATAAAAGAGCCCCCCCGGATCGGGAATCGAGCCGACAATCTTTTCCAATTCTTTGGAATCCGCAGTATCGATGATGGCAGACAAGAGGGCTGACGCCTTCGCACCTTGATCCAACACCTTGTCCAAGGGACCAAAACATCCCCGACACGGCATGTTCGCCCCTATGCATCGAGCGCCACACCCCCCCCTTGTGGCCGGCCCCAGGCAGATGATGCCTTGGTCCAAGAAACACCGTGTGGGATCCCATTCGACCTCATAAACCCGTTTGAAGCGCTGGATATGGATCATGTCCGGCTTCGTTTCTACAAGCGGACAGGAGTGGCAAAGGGCCTTATCGTCGGCCAAAACCGATCCCTTTTCCGGCAATCGGTCGTCCAGGGTCGCCAAGATCGCCTCTTTTATCAATTCCGGTGTCGGTGGACAACCGGGAATATAATAATCGACCGAAACGACCTGATCCAGCGTTTGAACCCGATCGTTGAAATAGGGCAAAGGTTCACCTCCCGCGGATTCATCCCCCGGAAAGATCGGTTCGCCGGCATGTCTGACCGTCGGAATTGTGTGGTAGATTCGTTGCAAGATCTCTTCCCGCTGGAAGAAGTTGGCCAGACCCACAACACCGCCCAGATGGGCGCAGCTCCCATGGGCCATAAGAATGTTAGACTTCCTGCGCAACAACCGGACCATGGAAGCCTGCTCATCCATTCTGATGGCACCGTTAATCAGAGTCACCGCGATTTCACCGTCATGGAGCGCTTTTAAGTCTTTGTACTTGGTATCCAAAGCGACCGGCCAAAAAATAATATCCGCCAACCGGGTTATTTCCAGGATATCCACCGCCAGGTCAACAACCGACTCCTCACAGCCGCCGCAGCTTGAGCACCAATAGAGGGCAATTTTTGGTTTTTCCGTCATGGCTGTACCCCCCGGTTTCCCTGTAGCGGTCCGAGTCGGCGAACGGCCGCCACCATCTCCGTTACCACTTGCACGAA
This sequence comes from uncultured Desulfobacterales bacterium, assembly GCA_964532395.1. Taxonomy (GTDB): domain Bacteria; phylum Desulfobacterota; class Desulfobacteria; order Desulfobacterales. Next base: position 10,410 of record CAZHHS010000004.1, read on the forward strand.
TTTATCCTTCTCCCCGGCGGAAATCCAATCGAGCTTGAACCGTTCCGGCTCGATACCGAATTCACCCAGCACTCGTCGAAAAAGGGCATGTCGCTTCAGGGCCTGGAAGTTGCCCTCTTTGTAATGGCAATCCCCCAAGTGACATCCCAGAATGATGACTCCGTCGGCGCCTTCTTTGAAGGCCTTCACCACGAATTGCGGATCCACCCGGCCGCTGCACATCACCCGTACCACATAAAGGTTGGGCGGATAGACCATCCGAGACCGACCTGCGGCATCCGCGCCTTCATAGGAACACCAGTTACATAGAAAACCGATGAGTTTCGGTTCAAAGCTATTCATAAAGACCGCCGTTTTCACCCAACCGAAACGGATCCTGCCCTCATTTCCGTTTGTCGAGATCAGGGATGTAAAAGACCTTCAATCTCTGAAAATACCTGTCCGTCCGTATAGTGATCGGCCTGGATGGCGCCACTCGGACAGGTTGCCGCACAGGTACCGCATCCCTGACACAATACTTTATTCACCCTTGCACATCGGGCCTCCCGGTCAAAACCCATTGCCTTATATCGACAGGCGCCGATGCAGGTCCTGCAACCGGAGCACAGATGCTCGTCCACCCTGCAAACAGTGGCTTGGAGCGCCAGCTTCTCTCCGGGCACCAGCCTGGACAGGATTCTACCCGCTGCGGCCTGACCCTGAGCCACCGAAGCCTGCACGTCTTTCGGCCCCTGTGCACATCCTGCGATAAAAATGCCCTCCCGCACACTGGCGGCGGGCGCGACGACGGGATGTTGTTGTTCAAAAAACCGGCCTGCTCCAAACGATACATCGAAAATACGGGCCATGTCGGGGGCGTCCGATACGCCTTCCACAGCGGGAGCGAGCACCACCATGTCAAAGGGCGCGCTGCCCGATTGACCCTGAGCATCCACGTACCGTACGAATGTTTTTTCCTCTTGCTGAACCACCCGCACGGAATCGACGGATTTCAACCGAATACATTTCACCGCCGCTTGCGCCGAGATTTCGTCGAAAAAACCTTGCCCCTTTATTTCCGGCAGACAAAGGTCGGAAAAGAAATGGGTCATTGAAGCTTCCGGGCACTTTTCCCGAAGCTGATGGCTGAACTTAAAGAGATAGGTACAACATATGCCGGAACAGTACGCGTTGTATCTGGGGCTACGCGAGCCGACGCAGTGAATCAGGGCGATTCGCTCCGGAGGTCGACCGTCATCGAGCACGATTTTTCCTTCCGTAGGCCCGGTCGAACTCAGAAGCCGTTCCACTTCGAGGCCGGTATAAACGTTATCGACCTTGCCGTATCCGCTTTCCGGAACCCGGGACGGGTTCAGCAAATCGAAGCCTGTGGCCAACACGACGGCACCTACCTTGAGCTTTATCACCTCGTCTTCGGCCTGGTAATCGATGGCCCCGAAGGGACAGGCCTCCTGGCAGACAGTGCACGTTTGCCCCCGAAAACGCAAGCAGTGGTCCTTGTCTATGACCGCCACATTGGGCAATGCTCCCGCATAAGGAATATATACGGCCTTGCGTTCATCAAGTCCTTCGTTGTATTCGTTTTTCACCCGGACCGGACAGGGCTCAAAACAGGCCTGACAACCGATGCAGCTTTGCGTCTCTACCAGGCGGGCCTTTTTCTTAACCTGGACCAGAAAGTTTCCGTAATACCCGAGCACCTCTTCGACTTCGGCGTAGGTCATTACGGTCACTTGATCGTTATGCAACACCTCATCCAACACCGGATCCAGGACACACGACGCGCACTCGAGACTCGGGAAGAGATCCTCATACCGAGCGGCTTTTCCGCCTATACAGGGCAGTCTTTCCACCAGATAGACTCTTCTTCCCTTTTGAGACAGGGTGAGGGCGGCATTGATACCCGCCACCCCGGCACCCACCACAAGCACGTCCGCCAGGCATTCGATTTCCTCAGCTTCCAACGGTTCGTGACGGCTGACCCGACGAACCGCAGCCGACACCATGGCCTTGGCTTTTTCCGTGGCCGAGACCTGGTCCGAAACGGTCCATGCACATTGTTCCCGAATATTGGCAATTTGAAGGAAGAAGGGATTGAGGCCCGCATGTTCAAGGGCCTGCCTGAAAGTCTGTTCATGCTCTTTTGGTGAGCAGGCAGCGACAACAACTCGGGTGAGGTGGTGATCCCGGATTTCTTCTTCGATAAAACGCTTTCCGTCAGGCGCGCAGAGCAGACCGAACGGCTTGGCCGCCACGACGCCGTCCAATGATCCGGCGTGCCGCACCAGTGCATCAAGGTCGAGGGCGTCCTTGATGTTTGGGCCGCATTCACAAATGTAGACACCGATACGTTCGGCCATTTCCCTACACTTTCCGCCGAAACGACAGGGTTCGGGGCTTGCATTCATGACACCGGCCTGCACGACGGGTCGGCCGGAGACGAAAGTACCCGTAATGCTATAACCATTTGCTCATGCAAATCAACCGGAATCCGTCACTCTTCCCTTCCCGCCGCTCATGGGGAGAACCTTTGAAGGCCTTCACGGGTTTCAAAATCGCCGATCCCAGGTCTTGAATTTCTTCTTACAGAACCGGTCCAGGGCCTTGGCACCGTCAAAAAAGAGGGCTGCGGTTTTGGCGATGGAACGTTTGTACTCACACTGTTCGATGGAATGCTCACGGCAGGTAATAGGTCGCCTTTCGTATATCGCACACCCACCGCCGGCGCGCAGATAAATACAGGGGTTACAAATAAGAAGATGCCACCCCGACGTATCCTTGAATGCTTGCACATCTTTATGGGACAATTGCCATAACAAGCCATCAAAGTCTCGGATTGTGCGAGGTGCAGGAATCTTTACGGTGATATATTTACAACACAAGTCATCACAATGGACGCACGGGGACGCGGACCTATTCCCGGACGCGCCTTGTTTCATCTCTCTCTTTTCCCAAGTCGGTATTGCCGCGGCTCAAGGGCTGACATATTCTCCTGCCAGGGTCTCGATCTCGTCTATGTAGCGCTGATATTCGGGGGACTCTCGGGGGGTATAGTTTAAATTTTTACAAAGGCCGATGAGGCGGGTAAAAAACGCTTGCGCCTCATTTTTGTCTTTAAATGCATAGTTTTGATCGATGAGTTTCTGGAGCAGTTGGAAACTTTCCAGTTGACGCTCCCGGGGCATGGAGACATCCACCGGGTCAAACGCATCTTGCTGCAAATAGATCATGTCCAAGAGGGTGGCTTTTTGCCAAAGGACAAAGTCGGCCATTGAGATGCCTTCTTCGCCTGTAACTTGCATCATTTGATACACTGAGTCCCCTTGATGGAGAAGATCGATCATCGATTTGACACCGGGAACCCAATGTCCCCCCAAGTGACGGTCATACCAATTTCTGAGTTGGTCCAGGTACCGCGACCAGGACGACAACGGGTCAATGGCCGGATAGAATCGCTTGTATGCCCGTTCGTATGACAAGCCAAGAAAGGTTTTAACCGTGGCCAGAGTCGCCTGAGTCACCGGCTCTTCAAAATTGCCCCCCGCCGGGGACACCGTCCCGATCATGGTCAGACTTCCCGTGGCCTCATCCGGACATTGAATCACCCCTGCCCGTTCATAGACATTCTTTATTCTGGAATCGAGGTAAGCCGGGAAGGCTTCTTCCCCGGGGATCTCTTCCATGCGGCCGGACGTTTCCCGCATCGCCTGAGCCCATCGGGATGTGGAATCGGCAATCAACAAAACATGGTATCCCATTTGCCGGTAATATTCCCCCAAGGTCACACCGGTATAAATGGAGGCTTCCCGTGCGGCTACCGGCATAGAGGACGTATTACACACAATGACCGTGCGGTCCATGAGGGATCCGCCGGTACGTGGATCCTTGGTTTCAGGATACTCCTTTATGGTTTCAACCACTTCTCCCGCCCTTTCGCCGCAGGCCACGATAATCACCACGTCCACGGCGGAATACCGTGCAATCAGGCTCTGAAGTACCGTCTTCCCCGCGCCGAACGGACCTGGGATGCATCCCGTCCCCCCTTGGGCGATGGGAAAAAACGTGTCGATGATTCGGGTCGTGGTGGTCAGCGGCTGGGAAGGAAAAAGGCGTTTTGCCAACCGATGACGGAACATCAGATCAGGAATAGGACGCCGAACCGGCCACTGTTGGCGCATAGTCAAGACCCGTTCCGTACCTGTCGATCGCCGGACCCGGGCAATAGGCGTATCCACGGTGAAACTGCCTTGTTGAATCCAGGTAATCTCCACCGGATCGGGCTCATCAAAGGGAACCAAGATTTTGTGTGTAAAAGGTCCCTCCGGGACGGTGCCGATGGCCTGGCCCGCGGACACCTTGTCACCTACCACCATCTGCGGAGTAAACGCCCATTTTTTGCTCTCATCCAATGGCAGGACATTCACCCCTCGGGGAAGAAAAAAACCGTATTTTTGGGCCAAGACGGCAAGCGGGTTCTGCAGACCATCAAACACCTGGCCCAAAAGACCGGGCCCGAGGCCGACTGACAAGAGTTCGCCGGACATTTCAACCCGGTCACCCACCCGAATGCCGTCGGTATCCTCAAAAACCTGCATGTCCGCCTGGTATCCTTGAACTCTCAGTACTTCGGCCATGAGCCGCTCTTCACCCACACAGACATGGCCGACTTCATTTTTCCGGAGGGGCACCCCTTTGGCTTCAACCGTTACTAAGCTCTCTCTGACGGCCACCACTTGGACGGCCTTATCATCAGGGGATTTCCCCGGCTGTCCGGATCCGCCTTCAGACGCGATCGATGTACTGGTCCCACCCATTGGAAACCTCCGCCACCAATTCCCCAAAGCGTTCCCGGGCACCTTCTGTATCCTGAGAAAGCCATCGTTGAAGAATACTCCATTTAAACAGATAGGCTATCACGGCCTCGATTCCAAACGGGCCTCCCGGAAGCGGCAGGCTGAAACGATCCCAAACCAGAGCCAAGACAAACCGTTCCAGTTCCAGTGGCATCTCTTCTTTCAGATAGGTCCGTATCTGCAAAATCCAGGGATAAACCGACCCCAGCTTGAAATCATGATCATCCCAATGTCGCCGAATATGTCCGACCAAAGGTCCCACCCCCCAGGCTTCACCCGCCAAAGGCGCACCGATCCCCCTGTGCCGCCGCCGGAGCGCAACCATTATGGTCATTAGATTCACGGGCAGCTCGAACAAAAACCAGAGCTTGCGTCGGGAAACAAGTCGCATCAACTCTTCGTAACAAGCAATCACCTCCCCACTGGACCGTTCACCCAGTTGAGGCGACCACCCCAGAAACTTACCGGCACACATCACCAATGAATGGTCTTCCGGTGCCAGGAGGGTCTGTCGACCGACCAGACGTTCTCGATTAATGGGTAACCGCTCGCCCTGATCGAATCGAGGCAGGGCGGGAAGACTGGCCATGAGCATATAATACTTGGGCTGGCCCATATTAATCCACGCCTGCCACGATATTCTGATATCGAGGTAAGAGGTGCTTTAAAATAAGATCCGAAAGGGCCTTGTCCGTCAAATCGATTTCCACATCCTCTCCCACCAGTCGTATTCGGATGCCGGCATCCATTTCACCCGAAGGCGTGAGCTCCACTCCCTCTCGAAGCATCTCGCCCGACACACCCAAGACAAAATGCCGCAACGCCTCCTTGCTGGTTTCTGTAACATTCTTGCACGCATCCCCGTCGGCAAATACCTCCTGGCAAACCAATACTTCCAGGGGCTGGCCCTCGGGTATGGTCGCTCCGGCGCGACCGGCAATGGTCAATAAAATCTGTCTCAAAAAATCCTTGTTTTGGAGTTCCGCCGAGATGAGCCGTCGAACGTGCGTGGCAAATACGGCTTTTAGTTCCTCACCCAGTTCAAGGCGCGTATCCCGAATGGCTACCTTGAAGGCTTCTTCGCTGGCAGTACGTTCCAGTTCAATGTCTCGGCGCGCCTTTTCGATCATTTCCTTGGCTTGTTCCTTCGCTTCAGCAACAATTTGCGCGGCTTGCTCCGTGGCTTTTTGAACCGTCTCCGCGGCCTCTTTCCGGCCGGCCTCCACGCCCTCGTCTCTTAACCGGGCAATCAGCTCTTGTACGCCTGAAGATACGTAGTCTCTGTCTGTCATGGGGTATTTCCTCCAGGAAGGGCACCGGCGAGAACAAGCGCAAAAACAAAGGCGAAGACGGCAAAGCCTTCCACCACGGCGGCCGGAGCAATGGAAAGCCCGAATACCTCAGGCTTGCTTTTCGACACAGCGATGGCGGATGCACAACAATTCCCCTGTTGAATGCCGCTCATCATCAGGGCGATACCGGCGAGAACGCCGATGGCGAACAGGCCGGGGCCGTTGGCCATCGTTACCTCCCGATTGAGGGTCAACATAACGACGATGCCGTAGATCGTCTGCGACGATGCCATCGCCGAAACACCGACAAAACGTCCATGCCCCGATTCGGTCTCCAACATGGCGCCGCATGCCGCCTGACCGGCTCGTGCGCACCCCACAATGCTGCCCACCGCCCCAAAGGCCATGGGCGCGTAGACGCCAATCCAGCCTAATGTAATCATTATTGATTCCATGCCGACATCTCCTTTTTCGCAAACGGCCGAAAGGGCTTGCCCTCTTCGGGAATGCTCCAATTAAAAAACTCGATGAAATTGAGTCGGAGCCCGTGGATAAATCCGCTCACCACGGCCAAGACGAAATTCAAGCCATGCCCGACAAAAAAAACCAGGGAGGCAAGCAAAACACCCAAGCCAGGCATGTGAGAACGGACCTGAGCGGCCAGATCGTTGAAGGCAACGGCCAACGAAGCGCTGGCCAGTCCCAGTGCAAAGAGACGCAGATAACTTAGGGCATCACCAAACGCATTGGTCACCTTGGTAAGTGCCAGAAGGCCGGCCGTCAATCGTCTCAGAAATGTCCCTTGGGGCGGAGTGAAAAAAACGATGGCCACAGCACCCGCAATCAGTAGACTCATACCCACTGCATCCCAGGTGAACCCATCCCCGGCACGGCCTGTGCCATACCAAAGCAACACGGCACCAATAAGGACTGCAATCCAACCCAGCGAGGCCAGTGCGCCGGCGTTGAGGCCGCGTCGGCACATGTCTAAAAGATTCGCCAGTACGAGGTGACCCACCCCGATAAGTACGGATATCGTCATCATACGGTCGAAATCATTGAGATCCAGCACGTTAAGCCTACCCAACCACGACCCTTCCGGAAGGGTAAAGCCGAAATAACTTCCCACCAACGTCCCCCATGCAATCGTTGCTCCCACCAGGGTTGCAAAGAGTACTCGAAGACGCCGACCGGAATCGGACCTTTTCAGCTTCTTCCATCCCAGCGCCAACCCCAAGCCCATTACCAGTCCATATCCCGCGTCCGACAAAATCATCCCGAAGAAAACCGCAAAAGAAAAAAAGACCACTGCCGAGGGGTCCCATAACCAATACCCGGGGGTCATATAGAACGACACCAGATCCTGTCCGCTTGCCAGAGTGGGACGGTTCCGTAACAGGGTCGGAGGATCGTCCCCCGGCCCCGGAGAAGCAATTTCTAAAGCAACCCCCTCGCGCTCGCCGTAATCCGTTAGCTCGGAGACTCGTCCCGAAGGGATCCAGGCTTGGAGGACGAAGAGGGGATCGGCGTCATAGGTATGGTGCATGGCCTCCGTCAGAGCTTCCCGGTCCTCCAATTGGAAAAGGCTGGAAGCATACAGATGCCGCCAGCGGGTCAAGCTCGCCCGCTCTGCCTGCAGGTCTTCCAACTCCAGTTCCACTGCGTCCAAACGCAGCTCCAGGTCACTCAGAGACCGGTTTCCCATCCGGGTTCGGGGTACCGGCATGCCCTGAGGTTCATTTTCGGAAACCACCACCACATAGGCAAAACGATTGTCCTTGCCCGCGACTTGCCAAACCAAGTCAGTCGTCGCCACGGACTTCAGGTCATTTAACGGCACCGTAAAGAACCAGAGTCGCAAACCGCGAAGCGCTTCTCCAGGAGGGTAAGCAAAGTCGCCCCACGGGCGCACGTTGCTGATCCTGTCCTGCAGAAAGTCCCGTTCGTCTTCCAGGGATTGCATCCGTTTCTTAATCTCCAGCGCCTGACTCTCCACCCAAGCGGCATCGAAATTGGATGCATCCCGGATCGGTCGTCTGTGTTGACGGCAGGTTAAAAGGAACTTCAAAGCTTCCCGGGCCTGAGACGACGGTCCTTTGGCGGCAGGTCCTCTTTGGGACTGCAAGGAAATGATGTGCAAACACCCCATCTCCTGGAGGTCTTCCAGAATAGCGGACTTGTCCGCCTTATAACCATATAGGGTGATCCGGGATAGGGGAACAATACTCACGCCTGGACCTCATAATCGCTTAAGGTCCGGCTGTCACGAACCCGCATGGCCTTGGCGATCTTGGACCGCACCGTGGCGGCTCTTTCCATGTCCGCCAAGAAAATCTGAATCCGCTTGATATTCTTTCTCGCCTCTGGAATGAGTATCTTTTCAAAAAGGTTCACCCGTTGGGTGATCCGGCGCACCGCTTGGTTGAGCTTTTGGACACGGACCTCAGCCACCCTCACGGTGGCCTTCACATGAAGGAGTTGTTGCAGCCGCTCAATGTATGAATCCACCCAGTGCGGTTTGTCCAGCAGGGAATAGTCTACAACCTTAACGTGAACCGTCTTCAACACCGGAAGCTTGACACCAACCACGTTTTCTTCCTCCACGTCCAAAGATGTCACTTCGATAAGTCCGGACAGGCCTATATCTCTGTTGGCCAGCATGGGAAGTTCTTCGCCTACACGGGTGACCAACCGTTTCATCTCCTCCTCAGCCTGGGCCCATTCCCGTTTGGCCCTCCTCAGCTCTCCGGTCAACTGCATACGCTTAAGATCCAGTGAGGGGAGCATCCGTTCATAAAGACGAAGTTTTTCCCGTTCTTCCTGCAGCGACGCTTTACTCAATGAGACGTTTGCCATTCTTACGTCGCCCTATCTTCTCTTTTTTCGGTATCGGCTGCGGCTTGCGGTTTCGGAAAGTACTTGTTTACCAGGGATTCCCGCATCAACAATTCTTCCGGCTCAAAGCATTCAGCCAGGGTTTCCCAACACCGGTCCAGTGCCGCCGTCACCGGCATGGACACTTGAATATCCATAAACCGCTTTTTAAACAGACGGCCGAATGTTAAGAGTTTTTCATCAAAGGGGGAAAGCTCAAACGCCATTGCCTCCTTTTTTTCCGCCTCCAGCGCACTGGAATAGAAACGGATCATGGCATTCATGACCTGAGCATGGTCCTCCCGGGTCACTTTGCCGATGACATGCTGTTTCAGACGCGACAGGGAACCGAACGGATCGATCATGCCGTCGTGGAGGTAAAACTGACCTTCCGTAATATAGCCCGTGTTGTCCGGCACCGGATGGGTGATATCGTTTCCGGGCATGGTAGTTACCGTCAATATGGTCACCGATCCGGCCCCCTTGAAATCGCAGGCCTTTTCATACCGACGGGCCAGTTGGGTATAAAGATCCCCGGTATATCCCCGGGTGGCCGGTACCCGCTCCAAGGAGATACTGATCTCTTTCATGGCATCGGCGTAAGCCGTCATGTCAGTCAATAGAACAAGTACGCGTTTGTTTGCCTCCACGGCAAACCGCTCAGCAACAGCCAGAACCATGTCGGGCACCAGCAACCGTTCCACAATGGGATCAGAGGCCTGATTGACAAACATCACCGTCCGGTGGAATACACCGTGGTCTTCAAAAGCGGAACGAAAGAAATGGTAGTCATCAAAAATCAGACCCAGCCCGCCAAACACAACGACATCCGCATCGGCCTGAAACCCGATACGCGCCAGCAGTTCATTATAGGGCTCTCCGGCTACAGAGAATATGGGGATTTTCTGGCTTTCAACCAGGCAGTTGAAAACGTCGATCATCGGCACATGGGTGTGGATCATCTTCTCCGGCATGATTCGCATCATGGGATTCACGGTGGGCCCCCCGACGGGGATGCGGGGTTCGCTGGACAAATCCGGCCCGTTGTCCAACGGTTCCCCGGAACCATTGAAAACGCGACCCAAAATCTTGTCCGAATAGGTAACATCCTGCGGGTGCCCTAAAAACCGGACACCCGCCGCCGTGGAAAGCCCCTTGCCGCCGGAAAAGACTTGCAGGCTGACAATATCATGATCCAACTCCAAAACTTTGGCCAAGGAGGTCTGCCCGTCCACATTTTCCACAATGGCAAGGTCGCCGAAGGCGGCGTCTCGACCCTTGACGCGGATGGTGTCTCCTACAATTTCCAGAACCCGGGTATGGCGTATCAGCTCTTGAACCATAGCCCCACTATTCCTTTCAATGGCGAAGGTTAAGGGATGCCGATTGTCGAGATATAAAAGGTGTTGAACTCCTCACAATGAGAGCGGGCGAGCACGAACAAGACAAATCAATGGCAACGACGTGCGCCTTACCGACGCAACAAACACAAAGCGGTCAGGCCCCTTTCACGGGCCTGACCGCCTCTATAAAACCTTGCCTAAATCTCGGTGGTCATAAAAGGGCCACAAGTTCCGAAACCATTCCCTAGAAGTCCACGTAACCCTTGAATTTTACTGGAGCCAGCGATGGGATTCGAACCCGCGACCTACTGATTACGAATCAGTTGCTCTACCCCTGAGCTACGCTGGCCAATGGCATAAGCCTATATACCACGACAGCCAAAAACCAGTCAAATTGAATCTGCCGTTCATTCTCCGCAACACCTCGGCCAGCGGCGAGTCTAGGCCGGCAACCCGGCCTTGTTTGCCTGCACCTGTTCATGCTATGTTTTTGGTTTTTGGAATCCAAACCAGAGGTGTCTTTTGAACGTTTCTGCACACTTTATGTCTGACTTTGTCGCCAAACTGGACCGCATCCCGGGGCGGGCAAACTGCACCGGCCTTTCTGGGGCCGAACAGGGGTATTTTCTTTGGCACCTCTATAAAGAATCCCGACGCCCTGTGCTGGTGGTATGTCCGGAAACCAAAAACATGGATGACCTCGCCGAAGACATCCGGTTTTTTGGAAACTCGGGCAATGTCCCGGTGGTCAGCCTGCCACCGCAAGACATCATTCCGGTGAAGTCCTTATCCCACGATGCCCAGACCGCCTGTCGGCGCATCGAGGTGCTGTATCAAATATTGAACGCGTCCCGGCCGCCCATTATCGTAACAACGGTGACCGCGGTGATGGAAAGGCTGATGCCCAAGGCGGTCTTGTCCACGTATCCCGAATACATACTCGCCGGGGAGGAACTCGACAGAGACGACTTGATCGCAAAGCTCATCGAGGGAGGATATCAACGCAGTACCCTGGTAGAAGAACTGGGCGACTATGCGGTCAGGGGCTCTCTGGTGGACGTGTTTCCGCCATTGTGTTCCGATCCGGTTCGAATCGAGTTCGACGGCGACCTGGTGGCATCCGTTCGGATATTTTCCGCCCAAAACCAACTCACGCTCAAGCCCATTGACGAACTCGTGCTGCTACCGGCCGTGGAGACGGTCATATCCCCCCAAGAACTGCCCGCCATCGGGAACCGGATTCGCCGAGAGGGGGATCGACTGGATATGCCCGGACTCCGGGTGGAAGAGGCGGTGGAGCGGGCGATGAATCAAGAGCAGTTTTCCGGCATCGGGGCCCTGTTGCCCCTGGTGTATGGAAAAACCGAAACCCTGTTTGACTACTTACCCCGCCATACCCTCCCCATACTCACCGGGACCGCCGATCTGGAAAAAGCGGCTCTGGGAACGGAAAGCAAAGCCGTGGAAAGTTATGAACATTTGAGCGCCCAGGGCCTTTTGTGCGTGCCCCCCCACAGGCGACACATGCCCTGGTCGGAGGTCCAGGCGCAAATTGGTCAACGGCAGCACCTGGTCTTTCAGGAAGTGACGGTTACCGGACAAGAAGACATAACCCGCCACTTCCAGGTAGAAGACAACGAGTCGGTTTCCCAGGCGCTGAAGGCCCGCAAGGACCCCGATGCGTTGCTCGTTCCTTTAAAAGACTGGATCCATCGCGCCGAAGAAAATGGCTTGGCGGCCTACGTGGTCTGCACGACGTCCAACCGGGCCAAACGATTGGACACCCTGGCAGCCCCGTATGGCATCCAGTTGGAGCCGATCAACGGGTTTTTACCGCCAAGGAGTGAAAACAAAGGGCCCTATCTGGCAACGGGCCGGCTTTCCTCCGGGTTTTTCTGGCCCGAGGCGGGGCTGGCCATCATCACCGATGAAGAGATTTTTGGTCCCAGCCGACGACTCCCCAAGGCAGTCAGGCCACCAGCCCTGGCCCAGCCGGTGACGTTCGACGCCCTCAAGGCAGACGACCTGGTCGTTCACGTTGAGCACGGCATCGGGCGTTACGGCGGCCTGATAGAGATGGAAGTGGGGGGGATGATCAATGACTTTTTGTTAATCCGGTACCGCGACGGCGACAAGCTTTATGTCCCCTCGGATCGGATGAACTGTGTGCAAAAATATGCCGGGGTGGACGGCATCGAACCCCGGTTGGATAAAATGGGCGGTAAATCCTGGGCACAGGTTAAAGAGAAAGTAAAGAAATCGGTACGCAAGATGGCCGGTGAACTCCTAAAGCTCTATGCGTGGCGGAAAGTCCAGCAAGGCAATTCCTTTTCACCTCCCGATCAGGCGTTTCGGCGCTTTGAAAGTGCCTTTGAATACACGGAAACACCGGACCAGATTCGGGCCGTGGCGGAAGTCATGCAAGACATGGAGTCGAGTATTCCCATGGATCGGCTCATCTGCGGCGACGTGGGATACGGCAAGACCGAAGTCGCCTTGCGAGCCGCTTTTAAGGCGGTTTGGGACAATAAACAAGTAGCGTTCTTGGTACCTACCACGGTCCTTGCCGAACAGCACCTTCAAACCTTTGCCGGCCGTTTTGAGACCTTCCCCATACGAGTGGAGAGTCTCAGTCGCTTTCGCAATAGCCATGAACAACGTCAGGTTACCGAGGGTCTTAAGAACGGACACGTAGACATTGTCATTGGCACCCATCGCCTCTTGCAAAAGGATATTACCTTTAAGGATCTGGGCCTTATTATCATCGACGAAGAGCAACGCTTCGGTGTAGCCCACAAAGAAAGGTTGAAGCGTCTTCGACGAACCGTGGACGTCCTGGCCCTGACAGCCACGCCCATCCCCAGAACCCTTCACATGTCTTTGCTGGGAATTCGGGACCTGAGCGTCATCGCCACCCCACCGGAGTATCGATATCCGATAAAGACCTATGTCTGCGTGAGAGACGACATGATCATTGCCGAGGCCATTCACAGGGAACTGGAACGGGGCGGTCAAGCCTTTTTTGTCCACAACAACATTGGCACCATACAAGCAATGGCCCAACGGATTGAAACGCTTGTGCCAACCGCCCGGGTCGGCGTCGCCCACGGTCGCATGAGTGACGACGAACTCGAACAAGTCATGTTGGCCTTTCTTTACCACGAGGTTGACGTACTCGTGTGCACCAGTATCATCGAATCGGGACTCGACTTTCCGTCGGCAAATACCATTGTAATCAACCGTGCGGACCGGTTCGGACTGAGTCAGATCTACCAATTAAGGGGCCGCGTGGGACGGGGAAACGATCAGGCCTATGCATATTTGTTCATCCCTCATGAAAATGCAATCACGCGGGATGCACAGAAGCGCTTGAGAGTGCTCATGGAACACAGTGATCTCGGTTCCGGCTTTCAGATTGCAATGAAGGATCTGCAGATTCGGGGCGGGGGAACCATATTGGGCCCCACGCAATCAGGTCAAGTGGCAGCCGTAGGCTATGAAATGTACCTCCAACTCATGGAGCGTGCCATCGGGGAATTGAAGGGCGAACCTGTAAAGCCCGAAGTTGATCCGGAAGTAATTGTTCCCTTTTCAGCATATATCCCGGACCATTACATCCAGGACATCGATCAGCGGGTCACATTCTATCGCCGACTGGCCAAGGTAACCGAGGAACCGGAGCTTCAAAGCATCGGCAAGGAACTTGCGGATCGATTCGGGCCGATTCCGGACCCGGTTGGGGCATTGCTGGAAAAAATCCACCTCAAGCTTTTATGCAAACGACTCGCCGTCACGCGTTTAGAGTTAAGCCGAAACAGCATGACGGTCGCCTTCTCGGAAACCACACCTGTGGGGCCGGAAAAGCTCATGGGTCTGATTCAAGAAAGCCCGAAGCGATTTCATATGAAAACGGACTATATGCTCCGGGTCAATCTGACGGAAGAAGAGACAGGCACGGACGTCGAAGCGGCCAAAAAGGTGTTGCAAGAGCTTGGTTCGTAGTATAACAAGGAGGCCGGCGCCCCGAAGGGGGGACAAACGTCCTGCAATTTCAATAAACTGCCCAAACTAATAAAGGACACTTATATCGTGGATACGACAGGCCGGCCACTCGGGGAGCTGAATGGGGGCAGTGGAGCAACATCACCCAAGGCCTATTCCGGTTTGACACCCATGTTGTCAAAAAAGGCCGTTTTTGGGTGGAAACTGGCGCTTGTTTTGGCTTCGATTCTCTTATTGATGGCCTGTGCCGGAGAAAGTCAATTCGATAACGCGGGGAAGCCGTTTATCAATGTCGACGGCAAAGTGATAACGTTATCTGAATTCAATGAACTGTTTGAAGCCTTTCGGATGGACTGGGAGCCAACCGGCCAAGCGGGCGATCTGAGGGAAACCCGAGCCGCTTTCCTGTTACAGCTGGTGGAAGAGCTCATCATCTTGAGACGGGGCGAGGAATTGGGCCTGGAAATTTCTCAAAGTGAACTGGACGCAGCGATGGAAACAATGCGCGCCAGTTACGGCGAAGACGGCTTGGCGGAAATGTTTATAAAGAAGGCGGTATCGCCCGATACTTGGAAGAGACGGTTAAAGATGCAACTTCTGGTTGACAAGGTGATAGAAACCGACTTGGCGCAGAAGATTTCCGTGGAGCCCAAGGATATCAGGGCCTATCATGAGAAACACGAACCTCCGGGCGGGGAGACGCTTCAAATTCGAGTGCGGCAGATACTGGTTCCCACCAAAGCGCAGGCCGAGGCACTCTTAAAAGAACTCAAAGCCGGCGCCGACTTTGCCGACCTGGCCCGTCGTCACTCGCGAGCACCCGAATCCGCCCACGGCGGAGATTTGGGATACGTGTACCGAGGAGACCTTCCGGAAGCCCTTGAAGAATCGGTTTTTTCCCTGCCGGAGGGACAGATAAGTCCGATAATCCCTTCCTCCTACGGATATCACATATTCAAGGTGGTTCAGCGGGTGGAAAAAGAGGCAATTGAGGCCGACCACTGGTTGAACAAGGCCAAAGCGGCTGTTAAGAGAAAGAAGTTGGAGGCCGCTTACCGGCCTTGGCTGGATAAACTTCGGGCGCGATACAAAATTGTTGTAAACGACGAGATGATGTGAGAGGAGGCAACAGGTTGTGAAGTGGCTTTTTTTCAGGCTTCTGATTCTTGTGTCGGCACTAACATGGGCCCTGCCGGGCCAGGCCGAACTCGTAGATCGAATTGTCGCCATTGTAAACGACGAGGTCATTACGTTGTCCGAATTGGAAGCGGCGGTTTCTCCCTATACCAGTCAGATCCAAACGGCGGCTTACCGTCCGGAGGAAAAACAGGAGATGTTGTTTAAAGTGCGCCGGGATATTCTCGACCGGATGATCGATAGAAAGTTGACCGAGCAAAAGGGAGAGGCACTCGGCGTATCCGTAAGCGAAAGCGAGGTAGACCAACGGATTGAACGGATCAAAGAAGAGGAGTTTCTCACGGAAGAAGCATTGAGGAAAGCCTTGGCGGATGAGGGATATACGTTGGAAGACTATAGAAAGCGTATCAAAAGCCAGTTACTGGGAATTAAGCTGATTAATCAGGAAGTCAAATCAAAGGTGGCCATCACGGAAGATGAAATCCGTGCCTATTACAAAGACCACAAGTCGGCATACAGCGGGCAAAAAAAATACCATCTCCGTACGATTCTCGTCCGGGTCGACGCCTGGGAAGACCATTCAGCCAAGACTGCGGCACAAGACAAGATTGAAACCATCGCCACCAAGCTGAGGGCAGGCGTACCCTTTGAAGACCTGGCCAGGCGATACTCGGAGGACATCACCGCTGAAAGCGGGGGAGATATCGGCTGGTTTTCCATCAGTGAACTGACCAAAGAACTTCAAGAGACGGTTCGGTGGATGGAGGAAGGGCAGGTAAGCCCGGTCTTGGAAACCGAACAAGGCTATCAGATACTCAAGCTCGAACAAATTGAGGGAACCTCCGGCAAGACCTTGGAGGAAGCAAAGGCCGAAATCCAAGAGACCATATATCGTCAGATGGTGGAACGTAAGTATGATGATTGGCTAAAGGACCTTCGGGAAGACGCCTACATTAAGATCGTTCAATAATTTCGTGGGAATCGTTCCGCCGGTGTCCGCAAGAGGGAACCGCACCCTCTGGTAAACCCGCATTTTTGGTTTTACCAAAGAGGAGAAAGGAGGTCAAAGATGAAAAAAGTAGCTGTGGTCGGATGTGGTGCGTACATGGATAGCGGCTATGGATGTCCGGGAGAATGGAGGTGCCTGAAAGCGGCCACATTGGGGGAAGGCCGTTTCCAAGACCCGAGCCAGGTAATCGCCATGGTGAAGTGCGAGTGCCCTGGACGAACTACGGTGCCCAACGTTTTAATGGCACTTAAAATGTCGGAGATGAAACCCGATACCATTCACTTATCTTCATGTTTTGCAAACGCCAAGCCGGGGTGCCCGTATAGCGACCCGGAAGAAGTGGCCGCCATGCTGAAATCAAAAACGGGCATCGATGTCGTCCTCGGCACACACGACTACCACTAAGATCGACTTGTCGGGAAGAATTGCCCGGGGAAGGGTTAAAACGGACCTATTGCTTGCTGGACAGTTCCACGGCGTCCCGGTAGTTTCCTGGTCTGAAAAATGAGCGAAACACGCAGCCACCGGACAGCCAGAACCCTTTTCCGCTATTTGTCACCTGGGTGACGGAAAGAAACCGCTTTATGAAAGAACGTAGAGAAACACCACGGTACCAAGTGGTCTTGAAGGTTCGCTATGAGACGGAAGCGGCATTGCGCAATGCCGTTATCCACAACCTGAGTTCAGGCGGCCTCTACCTGACGACACCCGATCCGCTTAGCGTCGGCTACGAGTTTGAGCTGGAGATTGAACTCCCCGAAGAGGAATGGATTGTCGGAAAATGTAAGGTGGTCTGGGTAAATGAAATCGACACCAAGGACTACCCAAAGGGAATGGGGGTAGCCTTTCTCGAAAAACCTCCGAAATACAAAGCGCTGATGGACCGGTATTCGGCGGATGAAAATATGGAGCCGATCTGACCCAGGCAGTTCCGTTCCGGCTGCACTCTTTTTCGGGATTCATTTACCGTGGGTCGGGTACGACAAACCACAATATCGGCCCTTCTTTTGTCGGCGTGTTTTGGGAAGGCATGCACGCCGCCGGGATGGCAGAAAGGACATTTCGATGGGTAGCAAAGACACACGGATACTCGTTGTCGATGATGACAAGGAATTTGCCGAGGGCCTGGCCGAGCACATGAAGGAATTGGGATATGGGGCGAGCGTTGCCTATGATGGTCAGGAAGGCCTGAACCAATTCCACAGCAGTGATTTCAGTCTGGTATTGACTGACCTTCAAATGCCCGGCATGGACGGAATGGCCCTGCTCCATGCCATCAAGAAACACGACAGCCGGTCCGTGGTCGTGGTCATCACCGGCCATGGTACCATTGAAGGCGCTGTCCAGGCCATTCGGCACGGGGCATACGACTTCATCACCAAGCCCGTCAAGTTTGATGAACTCGACATCGTGGTGGCTCGAGCACTGGAAAAGCATAACTTGGTTCACCAACTGGGATTTTTTAGAGGTTTAACCCTGGCGGTGCTGGTTTCCATTCCCATCTGGTTGATTTTGGGCATTATCCTGGCATCCAAAGTCTTTTAGCCGTCGGCTAGGAGGCTGTCGGAGAACTTCCAGAGAAGCGACTTTGAGCGTTTTTGTAAAC
>CAZHHS010000005.1:0-1658 GCA_964532395.1 uncultured Desulfobacterales bacterium
CTTATGCGAAAAGTAGCTCGTAGGTCAGGTTACGCCGCCAGGCGTTACCTGACAAGTCGGTCAATCAAGTTCGTTGCCGACAGGAAGCCGCGGGGCGGCTTAACCCGGCTTTTTACGATTTGATCAAAATGCCTGCTTCGACGGTGGGTTATACTTGATGGCAGGAACTGCGCCCAAAGAGAGGCTGTCAGTCTTTTGACACTATGCACCGCAAACGCGGCGGTAGCCCCATGGGACCCTTTCGGTGATTACACGAATGGCTATTGGAATTTCAGGGGAGACATTGCAGGGACTTCAATGCGGGGAACGCTCATCTAGACCTCGCTGGCGATCACCTCGTATCCTTCTTTCTGCAGCGCCTTGACGATAGGCTTGATCGGACATGCCTCCAGCCGGAAGTAGTAGATCCGTCGATCCACCGTTTCCGGGGCAATGCCCACGCTGATCACTTTGCCCTTTTGCTCGTGGATGATACGGGAGACCTTTTCAAATCCGTCCGGCTCCTGACCGACATCCACATCAATCCGGGACCCGTTACTCAGCAGGCCCATGATCTTGATGAACGCCCCCAGAATATCGGTGACCGTAATCACCCCGATCACTTTTCCGTTGCCGTTGACCACCGGCAAGCCACCGATTTTCTTTTCGAAAATGATCCTGGCCGCCGACTCTATGTCTTCATCGGCACGCACGGTAATCGGTTCTCTGATCATGAGATCCGCCAGCGACACCCCGGTGACCACGGCGGGAAGCAACCCCTGTTTCATGTCTCCCAGGGTCACCCATCCCACCAGCTTTTGTCCATGATCAACCACCGGCAAATGCCGAATGGCGTTTTCTTCCATGACGTGGATGGCTTCCTGCACCGATGTGCGATCCGACACCGTAATCGGATTTTCAATCATCAACGATCGAACACGCATAATCATATCTCCTTCAGGGCGGACGTTCCATCCCTTTGACAACAGAACTCGAGGGGATTGGGCTGACGGACGCAGGGAGCCACAGGTTTCGGGAGAGACCTTTTCTCCACCCCCCCTGAAGAAAACATCTCCGCTTGCATTAGATTAAGAATACAATACGGGGGCCATCCCGTCAAGAAATAGGCAAGGGTGAGGATTCACCGGCGCCGGCGTTCATCCGGTCCGGGGCTGGTATTCACACAACGGCTCTTCAGCCAGATAGTTGCCGGTCGCCTCATAGGCCCGGGCGCGGCATCCGCCACAGACCCTCTTATATTCACATTTGCCGCATTTGCCTTCCAGCCGGCTAAAATCCCTCAATGCCAGAAAGACAGGGGATTCCCGCCATATTTGAGAGAAGGGCGTCTTCGTGACATCGCCGCAATTGACATCCAAGAAACCGCAGGGCTGGACAATTCCGGTATTGGAGATAAAGCAAAACCCCGTTCCTCCCAAACAGCCCCGGGTGACCGCATCCAGTCCATGCGTCTTAAAACTCACTGACTTGCCCTCCTCCCGAGCCCGTTGACGGAGAATTCGGTAATAATGGGGAGCGCAGGTGGCCTTGAGCTGGAGGGGAACGCTCTTTCTTTGATCATAAAACCAGTTCAAGGCTTCTTCATATTGTTGGGCGGTGATCTCTTGATCCAGGATATATTTGCCTCTTCCCGTGGGCACCAGCAAGAATATGTGGTG
>CAZHHS010000005.1:1758-27736 GCA_964532395.1 uncultured Desulfobacterales bacterium
CCGGTTAAAATGACCACCGCCTGACCGACCTTACGAATCTCGTCCAAAACCTCGTAACAGCTTTGGGTATCCATCTCTCCTTCGTAGGGCCCTTCAGTCGCCGCCGCACGACAGTGGACACAATTGAGATTGCAATTGCGGGTTACCTCCCAGGCCACCAGTCGCAACTGAGATTCATCCTTCTGGTGTTCTCCCCCCGGATGTGACGTGCCAAGGCTCTTTTCACTCAACGTTGAATCTCCTTTTTTCTGGATGCCGATCCGATCCCCCCTCAGGGGCTATCCCCGGATTACTTCGGCCGCCGCTTTGGCAAAATAGGTGAGTATAATGTCGGCACCGGCCCGCTTTATCGCGGTCAGGGTTTCCATCATCACCCGTTCCTCATCCAACCATCCCATTTTCCCGGCCGCCTTAATCATGGCAAATTCGCCGCTGACCTGGTAGGCAGCCACCGGCAGATCAATCTCTTCCTTCACCCTGAAGATGACGTCCAAATAGGCCAAAGCCGGCTTTACCATGATGATGTCGGCCCCTTCCTCCACGTCCATGTTCACCTCGCGGAGGGCCTCTTGACTGTTGGCGGGGTCCATTTGATAGGTTCGCCGGTCCCCGAATTGGGGCGCCGACTCGGCGGCGTCACGAAAGGGCCCGTAAAAGGCGGAACAATACTTGGCTGCGTAGGACATGATGGGCACATTCTCGAGGTTGTTATCGTCCAACGCACTCCGGATTTCCGCTACCCGCCCATCCATCATATCCGACGGGGCCACCATGTCCGCACCGGCTTGGGCATGGCTAAGGGCGGTGCGGGCCAGCAGGTCCAGCGTGGCGTCGTTGGCCACAGAGTCTCCCTCCACGACGCCGCAGTGACCGTGGTCGGTATATTCACACAGACACACATCGGTGATCACCATCAGGTCCGGCACCTGGCTCTTGATGTCCCGGACCGCTTTCTGAACGATGCCGTCCTTGGCATAAGCCCCGGTACCCAGGGCATCCTTCTTATCGGGAATACCAAAGAGGATTACCGCAGGTATGCCCAGGTCCCCTACTTTTTTGGCCTCCTTGACGATGTTGTCCCGAGACAATTGGCTTTGCCCCGGCATGGAGTCGATCGGCCGCTCAATCCCCTTTCCTTCCACCACAAAAAGGGGCAGGACCAAGTCATCCACGCCCACGCAGGTCTCTCGCACCATGCGCCTGAAATTTTCGTTTTGTCGCACCCGCCTCGGTCGGTAGTCGGGGAAAAGCATCTCTGTCTCCTCCTCTGGCCCTAGCGCTTGGGCGTCCTTACACGTCTTCCTCCGTCCACTCTTCGGAGGCCTCTGTGTCATCGGTATAACTTTCCTTCACCAGGTTGTTGAGAAATGCTTCATGATCATCAAGGGCCTGTTTGGTTATCACAAAGTCCGTTCGGCCGGTCGAGTCCCGTACCAATTTAAAGGCGTACTGAAAGTCTCCGGTCAGCTTCTTGTAAAAGTCTCCCGGTGTCAACCCGGCGGTTTCCATCTCCAGGATCAAACCATCCATGGCCTCTTCGTCAATGGTGACCTGCAATCCCTGGGCCCGACAGAAATAAGATTGTATCTCTTTGAGCTGCTCATATCGGTTTCTGACCTTTGTCAGCACCCCGTCGATATCACAGACATTATTGGCATAGACCTCGGCGATGAGATTGCGCTTCGATTCCGACATAAGCATGTCCGAGTCGTTCATCAACATCTCCTGGTTTTCCTTGATGTAATTTCGGATCGCCCCCTTTTCCTCTTCGCATACCCGCTTATAGGCCTCCGCCCACTTGGATCGGTCGGCCTTCTGCCGGGACAGCATCTCCTCCAGGGCCTTGGCGGAATCGTCGACCACCTCTTTGGTCACCGCAACTTGTCTTACAGGTCCTGAGGGAAGCTGTTTTTCCAGCTTCAATAAAATCTTTTCCACCACACTGACCAATGACCGCGCCCCCGTGCCTTCCTTATAGGCCAGCCCGGCGATGGCCCTCAGTGCGTCATCTTCGAATTTTACGTCGATGCCGTAGGCTTTGAAGTCGAGTTTCTTGCTCAAGATAACCGGATTGTTGGGATTCTTAAGAATCGAATAGAGGTCATCCTCCGTCAGTTCCTCAAAGAGGGTGATCACAGGCAGGCGGCCGACGAATTCCGTTTCAAAACCGAACTCCACCAAGTCTTGGGGCTTTACGTATTTGAGGTAATCCATGGAACGGCCACTGCTCCTCACCGAGGCCCCGAAACCGATACCCTGGTCGGCGATACGCTTTTTCGTCACGTCGCCCAGCTCACTGAAGGCGCCGCTCATGATAAACAAGATATTCTTGGTGTTGATGACCCGCTTCTTGCGCTGCCCGGTCTTTCGATATCGCTCGATTTCCTCGAGCATAGAAATGGGATCATGGGGCACCTTGAGATCTACGTCCGTTTCTTCCATCGGCTTGAGCAGTGCCCGTTGCACCCCGGTCCTGGACACATCCGGTCCGATCAGATGGCTACTGGAGGCGATCTTATCAATCTCATCGACATAAACGATGCCGTACTGGGCCAGTTCGATGTCATCGTCGGCTTCCCGGACCAGATCCCGCATCAGATCTTCCACATCACCGCCGACATACCCGGTTTCACTGAACTTGGTGGCATCCGCCTTGACAAAGGGGACACCGAGTTTGTCGGCAATCAACTTGATGATATAGGTCTTTCCCACTCCGGTCGGACCGACCATGAGAATGTTGTTCTTGATATTGCCCAAGATGGGACGGCTATCGGCACCTGTGGATTCGGCGTACTTAATGCGATTAAAATGCGTACAGATCTTCGTACTCAAAACCGCTTTGGCCTCGTCTTGTTTGACCACGTACTGATCCAGGTAAACCTCCAACTCTTGGGGTTTTAACGAAAAGTCGACCTTCTTCTTTTTGGCGGACTCGTCTTTTTCATCTTCGGAAGCGTCACTCGGGCTCACCATGGGAGTGATCAGCTTCACCCGCCCCCCGAATTTTTCCGACAAAAACTCACTGATTTCCTTTTCCACATCCTTCGGATCAGGAATCTTTTCGCCTTTTCTTGTCATAAGCTACCACACTTTTACCCTAAGGGCTCGCGCAAAAATAACTTCGCATTTTGCCATCTCGGCTTCCGTCCGTCTTTTCACTATAATCACCATCAAGCGGATTTCAAGAAAAATGCCACATTTGATGACCCAGCGACGGGACCGTCTCAGATTTCAACGGGGGTGACTGTCTGAAGGCCCTTAGCGTCCCTTGCGAGAACATCTGCTTGACAAACGGGGGCAAGTCATATTTACATGACAGCCATATGCCAAATGCGGGGCATCAGGGCGATTAGCTCAGCGGATAGAGCACAAGCCTCCGGAGCTTGGTGTCGCCGGTTCGATTCCGGCATCGCCCTCCATATTCAGCAATTGCCCCGCCAGGCGGATCGCCTCCTCTCGGGTACGGATATCCCCCGCCAGCCGCGCCTCCTCGATTCGATCCAGCACTTTTCCAATCAATTTAGAGGGTTTCATATGGAACCGCCGAATCAAATCGTGGCCGGTAAGCAGGCGGGGAGTTTCCATCTTGGGCCGGACATCGCAGACATACCGGGTCAACACCGTATGCCCAAAGGCGATGAAACGCGGGAGAGACGCTTGCACCGACGGGGATTTGGCGGCCTGGTCGGCGACTCCAAGAATAACCAGGCCGATAACGTCTTCTCCATATCTGCGAATGAACCGCAAGATCGCCTTGGATGACAGGACACCCTTTTCGTGCGCTCTAAAAAGATGGGGAAAATGGAGGTGCCCCTTCACCATCCGGACGATGTAGGCGCTTTGCTGGTTGGACATCCGCAACCGGCCGGTAATCGCCTCCGCTATACGGGCCCCGGTGATCTCATGGCCGATAAACCGGAAACGCCCCGCCCGGCTCCGCCGGCGGGTGGCGGGCTTGCCCAGGTCATGCAGCAATGCCGTCCATTTCAATAACGTATGCCGTTGCTTCGCCGCCAGGTAGGCGTCAGCCACCTGAACACAATCCGCTTCGACACAATCGGGCCAAAGGCGGTCAAGGTCCGACAACACCCACTCCAAGGCCTCATACGTATCCAGGCTGTGTTCCAAAACATCCCCCCGGTGGTATCCGTTTTGCCCACATCCGAAACCGGCGCCCAGCTCGGGAATCACCCGGGTCAGTAGCCCCGTGTGCACTGCTTGCCGCACATAAGGCGTCGACGGACTCACAGCCAGAAGACGAAACAATTCGGCGGTTACCCGTTCGGGCGCCGATTCGCTAATCCGCCAAGCGGCCTCGCCAATCCACTCCGCGGTCTGCGGCGCAATATGGAAGCCCAACCCGGCGGCCAACCGAAAGGCCCTAAGCATCCGCAACGGGTCTGATTTCAAGGCGGCTTGGGATACAAAGGCAATGCGTCTTGACCGCAGGTCCCGCCGCCCGCCCAACGGATCGATCACCGACCGAGCGGTAAGATCGTAGGCCATGGCATTGATGGTAAAATCGCGCCTTTTCAAATCATCTTCCAGACACGCGCCTTGAAGGGAAGCAAAGTCGTAAGTCGTCTGTCCATCCACCACGCGGTAGACCGCCATGTTGCCCTTGCCTAATCGAAACGCCTGCAAGCCGCGAGCACGGGCCAGTTTTTGGGCCAATCGGGCGGGATCTCCGAAAACCACCACGTCGTAATCCGCCGCCGGGCGACCCAACATCCAGTCTCGTACCGCCCCTCCCACCAAATAGACGTGTGGCACCCGGGAACCGTGCAGACAATCGGCCAACGGCTGGGACAACTTCATCGACGCTTTCGCCTCTCCTTTCGGGCCTCCTTTTTCCAAGCGATGTCCTTCTTGATCCCTTTCCGCTTGATGGCCCGTCGATGGAGTTCCTGAGACCGTTCCATGTCCAGCGTGAAGGTGCCGGGTTCCATCTGACGATCATCCCCGGTCTTTTCGTGGGTTTTCGCGGTCTCTTTTGCCTCTTCCCGCGGCAGCGGTGGCCCGGCGAAACATCCCACCGGGATATGGTCCACCACATAGAGTAGCTCCCCCTGCCGACGGAATCCGACCCCGGTATCGACCGCCTGCCCGGTGTGAACGGTCAGCAACACCGGCTTAGGATCCCGCCGTTTACCCATGCGCAGGGCCAGGGCCTCGGTGGTAGCCAGGAAGACCCGGTGTTGACCCATGGGCACAATACCCCGTCGGGAAACCACCGGATAGGCTTTTCGGCGAACGCAATGGTACAGCAATTTCGGCATATCATCGGCGGGCACGGCACGGGCCGAGTCGGCCGGATCGGAGACCTTTATGCCGGCGGCGTCTACGACAAACGGGTGATCCCGATAGAGGAGAAAGACTTCATTCAGGTGCGACTTTCGGACGTATCCCCACCCGGGTTCTTCGCCAATCGACCGAATAAGGTCTTTCATGCGGACAAATCCGTTTTCATCCGGTGCCAGGCCGAATTCGTCGGGTCGGTGGCCGAGGACATAGATCAAGAGTTTATAGAGTTGCTTTGGATCTTTGCGCTTGCCCATGATCCGACATTCTATCAGACCTGGCCGGAAAACCAAAGTCTGGTCGCCCAAACCCGGGGATGGCAACTTTTTTCCGTCTTTTTGGTAACTGAAATGCCCATTTTGTCTACACCGGGGAAAATAAATCCATCGCCATACTCGGGGCAATTTCCATAAGCCACCACGAATACATGAGATATTTTTTTATTTGCTTGTGGCACAATATTTGATAAAAAACCGGGAACGTGATTACTTGAAAGGTCTCGGTTTGCGCCCCGAAATAACGTCTACCCGATGAGGGAGTTTTTTTATGCCATTACCACTCGGTCATTCAGCGATCGGATTGGCCACTCATGACGTATCAACGACAGACACGGCACTGACCAAGTGGAAACTGCTCATTTTTGTTTCCCTCCTGGCCAACCTGCCGGATGTCGACGTGCTTGTCGGGTTGTTGCTTCGGGACAATGGGGCCGCTTTTCATCGCGGACCCACCCATAGTCTTTTATTTGCCCTAGCCATGGGATGGATCGCCTCGTGGCTCGGGAAGAACCGGCCCAACATAATCCCCCGGCTTTCTTTCGGTGTCTGCTTCCTGGTGGTATTCTCTCACGTCTTATCCGATCTGTTTCTCACCACTGCACCGGTCTCCCTGCTCTGGCCCTTGGAAAGCAACTGGAGCCTGGGCTACGCCGGCTGGACGGACGTCCTGAACAGCGTATTTTTGCGGGCCTTTCAGGATGGGGGAATTATCCTAACCTGCGCCCTGCTGATCTTGGCCAAACAGACCCTCCGGAAACTACCCCGGTATCGTCGACTGGCCGTGGCATTTCTGCGCCGCCGCCAACACCCGAAGGCTCCCTACTAGGCGGGAGAAAGAGTTGACATGCCCCCGAATTGATGAGATCTTCTCTACCATGGTCTAACGATTTTACACGGGATCCATGGCGAGAGGAATCATGCCCGAACTGACGCTTTTGGTCAATCACAACCTTGGTACCGAAGAGGCAACCCGTCGGATTCAAGAGGCCGTCTTCGAGTTGAAGCGGCGCAATACGCGCGCCCTGAGTGACGTCCAAGAATCCTGGATGGGCAGCAGTGGGTCTTTTTCCTGTCGAATGATGGGCATGTCCATCGAGGGCACCGTAGACGTGGATCCGGCGCAGGTAAAACTGACAGGGCGGTTCCCCCGGGCCGCGCTTTGTTTCAAGAAAAAGGCCAAACATGATATCACGCGCAAGGCGCGCCGACTCCTGTCTTGACGGATCCAACCCATGACGATCTGATCACGCAATCCGGGCACGGACAGGGACCCCAAGATCCTACTTTCCAAACGAACAGGGAGTGAACGATGGCAAAAGGCATTACCGTAACCGAATATATCCTCTCCAAACAGCGGGAACGTCCCGAGGCCCGGGGCGCATTTACCGCCATCCTCTCCGAGCTGACGGTGGCGGCCAAAATCATCGCCCAAAAGGTCAAACGGGCCACGCTGGCGGAAGATTTTGATTTTGCAAGCAGCGATGGCCCGGACGAAGAACATTTTCAAAAACTGGTCGATTTTGCCGACGGCACCATCAAGAATCGGGTCAGCCATGTGGGCCATATTTGGCGCATGGCGTCGAAGAACAAAACGGACTTGATCCGCACCCCGGCGAAATACGCCACCGGTGACTACATTCTCCTCTTCGATCCCCTGGCGGGAAGATCGAATATCGACGTTCATCTGATGGTGGCAACGGTCTTTTCCATCTATAAGAAACAAGACATCGCCGACTTGAGTGAAATGGCCAATGTGCTGCAGCCGGGATATAAGCAGGTCGCCGCCGGCTACTTTGTCTACGGGCCCAGCACCATGATGGTATACACGACGGGGTTGGGCGTCCACGGATTTACCCTGGAACCCACCATTGGCGAGTTTTTGCTTTCTCATGAAGATATCCATATACCGGAAAGGGGAAGCACCTATAGCGTGAACGAAGGAAATTATTCGTTTTGGGATTTCAATGTTCAGGATGTGGTGGAGTATTTCAAAACACCGGACACCAAAACGCATCGGCCCTACAGCCTCCGCTACACGGGATCTTTCGTGGCTGATGTCCACCACAACTTGCTGATGGGGGGCGTCTATCTTTATCCCTCAGACTCGAAGGATCCCAAAAAGTTGAAAGGCAAACTCATGTTGATGTGCGAAGTCAACCCCCTGGCATTTGTGGTGGAACAAGCCGGTGGCGCGGCCAGCACGGGCACCGAAAGGATCCTGGATATCGACCCGGAACACCTGCATCAACGGGTGCCGGTATTCATGGGGAGCCGAGAAGATGTCCGAAGAGCAGAAGATGTTTTACAAGGAAAACGATAGGCAACTTCTATGAAGGAAGGTCGACTGGAAGAGATCCTCTGCGTGTTTGAACACAAGAAGGGAGCGTTAATCTCCGTTCTTCAACGGGTTCAGGAGGAGTTCGGATATTTGCCCGAAGAGGCCCTGAGCGAAATCGCCCGTTCCTTGAAAGTCCCGTTGAGTCAGGTCTTCAGTGTGGCCACCTTTTACGCCCACTTTTATCTGAACCGACGGGGAGAGTATCTGGTCAAGGTCTGTCAAGGGACGGCGTGCCACGTACGGGGAGCCAGAGAGGTTTTGGAAACCACCGAGCGGTGTCTGGGTATCAAGGCGGGCGAAACCACAAAGGATTATCAATACAGCCTGGAGCGGGTGGCGTGTGTGGGCTCTTGTGCACTGGCACCGGTCGTGGTCATCGATGATGATATTCATATCCAGGTAACCCCCAAGAAAATGAGCGCCCTGCTGAATGAGGGCAGTGATGAAAATGGGTAAACGCCGGGCGGCGGACTCGCGGATGTACGGGCCGGGTGTTCCGGTATCCGGCGTCGGGACGGGTAAGCCTTGACCCCTGAGAATCGAGCATGTCGCAAATCGACAAAGCCAAAATAGAGACCCCGGAAGGGCTTGCCAAGCTCCGGGAACTCGTCCGAAGCGAGGCACACACCTATAGCAACGCCGTGGTGGTCTGTTGTGGCACCGGATGTTTGGCCTCCGGAAGTGAAGAGGTCAAGAGGGCCTTTGAAGACGAGATTAGAGAGCAGGAATCGGAAGAAGAAGTCATCGTCAAGAAATCCGGCTGCCGGGGTTTTTGTGAGCGGGGGCCGATCGTGGTGGTCGGGCTGGACAACCTCTTTTATAACCGGGTAACGGCGGAGGATGTTCCGGAAATTGTCTCCGAAACCTTAATCAAGGGAAACCGCATCGATAAGTTTCTGTGGAAGGACCCGGCCACCGGCGAACCCTGTGCGGTGGAAGGAGACATTCCCTTTTACCAAAAACAGGGCAGACTGGTACTTAGAAACTGCGGCCATGTGGACCCCACGGAAATTGAAGACTACATTCGGCACGACGGATACGCGGCACTGGCCAAAGTGCTTTCCGAGCTGCGCCCGGAAGACGTGATCTCATGGATGAAAGACTCCGACCTTAGGGGCCGCGGCGGCGCGGGATTTCCCACGGGTGTCAAATGGGAATCCTCGGCAAAGGCCCCGGGGGCTGAAAAGTATATCATCTGTAACGGTGACGAAGGCGATCCGGGTGCGTTTATGGATCGAAGTATCATGGAAGGCGATCCCCACAGCGTCATCGAGGGGATGATCATTGCCGGCTACGCGGTCGGATCGCAAAAAGGGATCATTTACGTCCGCGCCGAATACCCGTTGGCCATTCAACACTTGAAGACCGCTATCGCCCAAGCCAGCGATTTGGGCCTCCTCGGCCCACACGTGATGGGAACGGACTTTGCCTTCGAAATCGAATTGGCCAAAGGCGCCGGTGCCTTCGTGTGCGGGGAGTCGACAGCGCTGGTTCGATCCGTCGAAGGGAAACGAGGTTTTCCCAAACCCCTTCCTCGGCCCAACACGAGTATCGTCGGCCTCTGGGGTATGCCCACGGTCTTAAACAACGTGGAAACCTTGGCCTGCGTTCCCGCCGTTATCTTGAAGGGACCCCAGTGGTTCCGGGACTTCGGCGTGGAAAACAATTCCGGCACCAAGGTGTTCGCCCTCTCCGGTAACGTCAGAAACACCGGCCTGGTCGAGGTGCCCATGGGAACATCCTTACGGGAAATCATCTATGACATCGGCGGCGGAATCAAGGGAGACAAAAAGCTTAAGGCCATCCAGACCGGGGGACCTTCAGGCGGTTGTATCCCTGAAAGTCTTTTGGATCTTCCCGTGACCTACGAGTCTCTGGCCGAAGCGGGATCGATCATGGGCTCGGGCGGAATGCTGGTCATGGACGAAGAGACCTGCATGGTGAATATGGCGCGATATTTTCTCGACTTCGCCCAAGAGGAATCGTGCGGCCAATGTACCCTTTGCAAACTGGGCACCCGACAAATGTTCGAGATACTCAACGACATCACCAAGGGAAACGGCAGACCGGGCGACGTAGAGGCCCTGTTGGAGCTTGCCGAGGCCGTTCAGAAAGGATCCATCTGCGGGCTCGGCCAAAGTGTGCCCAATCCGGTTCTCACCACAATTAAGTATTTTCGGGAGGAGTACGAAGAGCACATCCATGAGAAAAAGTGTCGGGCATTGGTGTGTCGGGAACTCATCACCTACCGGATCAAAGATTATCGGTGCAAGGCGTGTATGCTCTGTTTGAAGGCCTGCCCCGTGGGCGCCATCATCGGGGCGAAATGGCAGGTACACGAAATCGATCAAAGCAAATGCATCAAGTGCGGCAGCTGCATGGAGGCCTGCCCGCCCCGGTTTAACGCAATCGAATGCGTTTCCGGCGAGGTGGTATAGGCTCGGTGATTCATGACGGATAATATCTCTCTTATCATAAACGGTCTTTCCGTGGCCGCCCCCCCGGAGAGCACCATCCTTGAGGCGGCCCAACGGGCGGGAATCTATATTCCCACCTTGTGCCACTGTCCGGAATTAACGCCCGCCGCCGTATGCCGTATATGTCTGGTGAAAATCGAGGGAAAGCGGAAGCTTCATCCCGCCTGCAAAACCCCCGCCGAGGCAGGCATGCACGTCACCACCGACGACGACGAAATCGAACGGGTGCGCCGGGTGACCCTGGAACTCCTGTTGAGCGACCACGATTTCAACTGCCTTTTATGCCCCAAAAGTGGGAGCTGTCGGCTCCAGGAACTGGTCAACCGCATCGGATACGATCCTGCCCGCCTGGAACGATTGGACCTGGTAGCCAAGGAGTTGCCCATCGACGAGAGTAACCCCTTTTTTCGGTTCAACCCCAACAAGTGTATCCAATGCGGCATATGTGTTCGAACCTGCCGGGAGATAACGGGCGCCAACGCCATCGACATGGCCTACCGGGGCTACGATCTGAAAGTGAGCACCTTCGGCGACAAACCCTTCAAGGAGTCCGTATGTGTGTCTTGCGGCGAATGCGTGGAACGCTGCCCCACGGCGGCATTGACGCCCAAACGGGCCGATTTTCCCACTCGAAAGGTTAAAACGACGTGTCCGTTTTGCGGGGTCGGCTGCGGCCTCCACTTGGGCGTTCGAGGGGACCGGATCGTTCAGGCCAAGGGGGACCGGAGCAGCCCGGTCAACCGGGGGGAGTTGTGCGTGCGGGGCCGTTACGGGTATGGCTTCGTGGGTAGCCCCAGCCGGGTTACCACGCCTTTGGTGCGGGCCTATGATCCCTTCACCCGGCTGGACCAGGGTTACGACGGCGGTGGGGAGAAATTGGTGCGATCCCCACTCATCAAGCAGGAAGCCGACTTCGTGGAGGTAACCTGGGACCAGGTAATCAAATACGTGGCCAGTAGTCTGGCCCATTACACGGGAGATCAGTTTGCCGCATTTTCCTCCGCCAAGTGCACCAACGAAGATAATTATATATTCCAAAAATTCGTCCGGGCGGTGATGGGTACCAACAATATCGATCATTGTGCGCGACTCTGACATTCCCCCACCGTGGCCGGTCTGGCTGCCAGCTTGGGAAGCGGGGCAATGACCAACCGCATCTGCGAAGTCGCCGAGGCTCGCTGCATCTTGGTCATCGGAAGCAACACCCCGGCCACCCACCCCATCACCGGACGGCGTATTGATCAGGCATTGCGAAACGGCGCCAAGCTCATCGTCGTGGACCCGCGCGAAACGGCCCTTTGTTCCAAGGCGGATATTTGGCTTCGCATCCGCCCGGGTACGGACGTGGCCCTCATAAACGGTATGGCCCGTGCCATCCTTGAGGAAAACCTGTGGGACAAAGGGTTTGTCCGGAATCGATGCGACGGATTCGATGAACTGAAATCCGCCCTCATGGAACTCGATCCCGATTTGGCTTCAGATGTTTGCGGGGTATCGACCCAACAGATCGTTGACGCCGCCCGAATGTACGCCACCCAGGGGCCCGCCACCATCCTCTACGCCATGGGAATTACCCAACATTCACATGGCACGGACAACGTGAAGGTACTGGCCAACCTGGCGCTCCTGACCGGGCACATCGGCAAGCCGTCTTCCGGAGTCAACCCCTTGCGGGGTCAAAACAACGTACAAGGGGCCTGTGATATGGGGGCATTGCCCAACGTGTTTCCGGGATACCAATCCGTCGAAGATGAAAAGACACGGCAGAAGTTTGAAGCGGCCTGGAATTGCCGGTTACCGACGTCACCGGGGCTTCGGTTAACGGAAGTCTTTGAAGCGGTGCGTGCCAAAAAGGTCAGCGTTCTTTATGTCATGGGCGAAAACCCCCTGCTTACGGAGGCCGACACCCGTACCGTCAAGAAAGCCATCCCCCATCTGGACTTGTTCATCGTTCAAGACCTCTTCATGACGGAAACGGCCAAATTGGCGGACGTGGTCTTACCGGCAACCAGTTTTGCCGAAAAAGACGGCACGTTTACCAACAGCGAACGTCGGGTACAGCGGGTTCGCCGAGTGTTGGATCCCAAGGCCGAGTCTCGGCCCGACTGGCAGATCATCTGTCAAATCGCCAATGAAATGGAAGCCGAGGGCTTCGATTTTTCCCATCCCCAGGAGATCATGGAAGAAATCGCCGCGGTAACACCGTCCTATCACGGCATCTCCTATAAGCGGATCGAGCAGGTGGGTATCCAGTGGCCCTGCCCGGATGAATCCCATCCCGGGACCCCCTATCTCTATAAAGACACCTTCGCCACCCCGAATGGGAAAGGCCAACTGATACCGGTGGCCTATTTGCCGTCCGCTGAAACGACGAGCCGAGAATACCCCTTGATACTGACCACCGGCCGAAGCACCTTTCACTATCACGCCACTTTGTCCCGAAAGGTCCCGGGCCTGAATGTCTTGGGGGGAGGCGAGTGTGTGGAAATCAATCCGACCGACGCCGACGAACTGGAAATCGAAGACGGTGAGACGGTCCGGGTGATTTCAAAACGTGGGGCCGTTCGGACCAAGGCCAAGATCTCCAGGCTGACGCCGCCCGGCGTGGTATTTATGACATTCCATTATCATGAAACCCCGACCAATCTGTTGACCAATTCCGCCCTGGATCCGGTGGCCAAGATTCCGGAATTTAAAGTCTGTGCCGTCAAGGTCGAACGAGAAATCGACTATCGCCGTGGACGTCCGGAATGGGGACGCGGCAAGTCCCGACGAAGCAAGAATGTTACCCCCTGGCCGCCACACTTCAATTAAGGGTTCGCGCCTCCGGCCCGCTCAGAAAAAACGCTTGAATCCGGCGAGAGTTGTCATTAGAGTGCCTTCCGGCTTACATGCTTTTTTCCCTTTGCATGCTTCTTGCATCAAATGAGGTTTCTCCCGTGAACCCGGGCAATATCGAACTTTTTGTTTTATTCTTACCGGCAATCTGTTTGCGGTTTTCAAGGTGAGACGAGATTATGGAAAACTCTCAATATCAACGCCAAAACGGGGGCGACCGGTTCGATGCGTCGACCGGACAGCCGGGCCGATACGTGTCGGCGGATACGGCGTCGCCCCGCCTGTGCGAGGAGCATACCAACGGTGACGGAGGCGATGAGCTTTCGCTGACCATCAACGGACAAGCGGTCCACGCGGCCCGGGGCGCTACCATCCTGGAGGCGGCTCGGGCGGCAGGGATTGAAATCCCGGCGCTGTGCAACGGCGCCACGCATCCGTGCAATCTGTGTGTGGTGGAGATAGCCGGAAAAGAGAGCCTCGTCAGGGCGTGTGACACGCCGGTGGACGCCTCTATGTGGGTAATGACGGAAAGTCCCCGAGTGCGAACCCACCGAAAACAGGTGCTGGAACTCAAGTTGTCTCACCACTACGGCGATTGTCTGTCTCCCTGTGCGCTCAACTGTCCTGCCGGTATTAACATTCAAGGCTACATCAGTCTGATCCGCCGGGGCATGGACACGGAAGCGCTTGAGCTCATCAAGAAAAAGAATCCGCTCCCGCTGACCATCAGCCGGGTATGTCCGCATCCGTGTGAAGCCATGTGTCGGCGCATCCTGGTTGAAGACCGCATTCCCATCAACCATCTCAAGCGGTTTGTGTCCGATCAAGGGGTAACCGTTTCCGGGACGGTAGACCGGCCGATTCAGACCACCACCGGACACCGTATCGCCGTCGTCGGCGGGGGACCCGCGGGGCTCTCCGCCGCCTACTACTTGGCGAAGCAAGGCCATGGGGTCACTATTTTCGAAGCTATGCCGGAACTCGGCGGTATGCTCCGCTACGCGATCCCGGAGTACCGTCTCCCCCGAAAGGTACTGGAACGAGAAATCGCAGACATCCTCCAGTTGGGAATCGAGGTGCGAACCGGCCGCCGGCTGGGAATCGATTTTACCTTGAACGGATTGAAGGAAGCAGGCTTCGGTGCCTTTTTTCTGGCGACCGGGGCATGGGATACGAAATGCTTGGACGTGGACGGCGAAGACCTGGACGGCGTGGATCACGCCCTCGATTTTTTGCGGCGGGTGCGAACCGGCAGCCAGGTCCGTATCGGCAAAAAGGTCGCCGTTATCGGCGGCGGCAACTCGGCCCTTGATGTGGCCAGAACGTGCGTCCGCCTGGGGGCGCAAGAGGTGTCCATCGTCTATCGTCGGAGCCGCCCGGAGATGCCCGCCAGGGAACAGGAAGTACGGGAAGCCGTGGCGGAAGGGGTCAAACTCTTCCTTGTGGCCACCCCGTCGAAAATCACCAAAACCAACGGCAGACTCAAGCTTGAGGTCCTCCGTACCGCCCTGGGAGAACCGGACCGGACGGGCAGACGTCGGCCCATCCCCCTGGCCGGGTCGGAACAGGTCATTGAGGTCGACAACGTAATTAGCGCCATCGGCCAACGTCCGGACTTGTCTTTCGTCGACTCAACGGACGGATCCGGCCCATTGGCAAGCCACCGTCAGACTCTGTTTAGTGCGCCGGGCAGCTATCAAACCAATGTGAACGGGGTGTTCGCCGGCGGGGATGCCGTGACCGGCCCCAGGACCGTCGTGGAGGCCGTCGCCATGGGTCGGAAGGCGGCGGATGCCATACACGCGTACGTAGAAGGGCGTCCTGTACCCCCCTGGCGCCGAAAGGTCAATGTGGCCAAGGGTCGAAATCTGCATGATGTCTCTTTAAGGAACTTCGACCATGTCTCCCATCAGCCGCCCGAACACCTGCCGGAACGACCGGTAAAAATACGACGAAAGGATTTTTCCGAATATGTACTCGGTTTTTCCGAGGACATGGCCCGGCGGGAAGCCGACCGGTGCCTCAATTGCGGCTGCATGGGGCTTTCAAAGTGCGAGCTGCGGAAGCTTGTAGACCAATACGACGCCGATTTTTCCGCCGCCGACCGGCCCGACAAACCGCTTTATACCGTTACGGACGATCATCCCTTTATCACCATCGATCCCAACAAATGCGTATTCTGCCAGCGGTGTGAAACCAACTGCCCGTACGGTGCCATGGAACTCGACGCCGGCGGCTTCGACGATCAGGGACGTCCCCGGAACCTAACCATCCGGATGAACGACCGGTGCGTGTCCTGTGGCCGGTGTGTGGACAGCTGTCCGACCGGCGCCCTGGTTAAGAAATGCGTGCCCTTTCCCGTGGAACCGCAGGATCTCCGATACGTACGCACCGTATGCAACTATTGCGGCTGCGGATGTAGCCTGACCATGAAAGTCCAGGGCCGAACGATCGTAGAAATCATGTCGGAGCCGGAACACGAACCCAATCTCGGGAACACCTGTGTGAAGGGCCGATTCGGTCACGGTTTCGTCAATCACCCGGAGCGCCTTACCGTCCCGCTGGTTAGACAAGGGGCCTATTTTGTGGAAACCTCTTGGGAAAAGGCCCTCGAATTGGTAGCCAATCGATTTGCCGAACTGAAGGCGGCGTACGGGCCACAAACCTTTGCCGGCCTCAGTAGCGCTAAGTGCACCAACGAAGAAAACTACCTGATGCAAAAATTTGTGCGGGCCGCCATCGGTACGAACAATATCGACCATTGCGCCCGGCTTTGACATTCCTCAACGGTGGCCGGTCTGGCCGCCGTGTTCGGAAGCGGCGCCATGACGAACGCCATGGCTGAACTCGCCAAATCGGAAGCGATTCTGATCACGGGCAGCAATCCCACGGTCAACCACCCGATCGTCGACCTCTACATTCGACAGGCCGTACGAGACCATGACGCCAAGCTCATCATCGTCGACCCCCGGGGGATAGAGCTGACCAAAGAGGCAGACGTGTGGCTTCGTCCCCGGCCGGGGACGGACGTGGCATGGATCAACGGCCTCATGCATGTCATTTGGAAAGAAGGACTTTGGGACCAGGCCTATGTAGAAAAAAGGACCGAAGGGTTCTCTGAACTGGAAACGGTCATTAAGGACTTCACCCCGCAGCATGTGGAACGGATTACCGGTATACCGGCCGAGGACTTGAAAAAGGCCGCCCGATATTATGCGACGGCGGATGTGGCCGCCATCGTCTACGCCATGGGCATTACCCAACATACATCGGGAACGGACAATGTAAAATCATTGGCCAACCTGGCCATGCTCTGCGGAAACGTGGGTGTGGAAGGCGGCGGGGTGAACCCCCTTCGGGGGCAAAACAATGTTCAGGGCGCTTGTGACATGGCCGCCCTGCCCAATGTCTTGCCGGGGTATCAAAGCTTGTCCGACGAGGCCGTCGTCAAGACCTTTGAGAAGGCCTGGGGAACCCTGTTGGATCCCAAGCCCGGCCTAGCCGTTACCCAGATGTGGCCGGCCATCGCCGAAAAACAGATACGGGCCATGTACATCGTCGGGGAAAACCCCGTAGTCAGTGATCCCAATTCCAATGAGATCACCTCCGCCTTGAGCAGTCTCGATTGTCTGGTCGTCCAGGACATCTTTATGACGGAAACGGCACGACTTGCGGACGTCGTCCTGCCGGCCGCCAGCTTTGCCGAAAAGGACGGCACATTTACCAATACGGAGCGGCGGATTCAGCGGGTCCGAAAGGCCTTTGAGCCCACCGGCCGTTCTCGGCCGGACTGGCAGATTATCAGCGCCCTTTCGAACCGAATGGGATATCCCATGGACTACGACAGCCCGGAAGCGATCATGGATGAAATCGCCTTGCTCACCCCTATTTACGGCGGCGTAAGCTATGACCGTTTGGAGGAAGACGGCATCCAGTGGCCGTGTCCCAACCGGGATCACCCCGGAACCCCCTATCTCCACAAAGACACGTTCACCCGCGGGTTAGGGCGATTCCATCCCGCCGGATTCAACCCCGCCCAAGAACTTCCGGACGAACGATACCCCCTTGTCTTTTCGACCGGCCGGGTCCGCGAACACTACAACAGCGGTTCCATGAGTCGCCGGGTGACCGAATTGGCGGCCGCTTATCCGGAACCGCTTCTGGAAATTCATCCCAAAGACGCGGAGACCTTCGGTGTCCGAACCGACCGCCCGGTAAAGATCTCTTCGCGAAGGGGCGAGGTTACGGCTCGAGCCACCTTGACCACCCGATGTCCCAAGGGGGTGGTCTTTATGCCTTTCCACTTCGGGGAGTCAGCCGCCAATCTGTTAACCATCGACAAATTGGACGATATATCTAAAATACCGCAATACAAGGTCTGCGCGGTCCGCATCGATCCCCTTTAAGTCGCTACGTCTCGTATTCGCATTAAGAGAGAATCGATAGACAAGCCGGTTACGGTCGCGGATGGGTTTCCGTATAGGCGTAGGCGCTGTGATTGTGGATACTTTCGAAATTCTCCGCTTCCACACTGAACCAGGGAAACCGGACGTCACCCTTGAGTTTTTCCGTCACTTCTCTAACCACGTCCTCGACAAACATCGGTTTTTCATAAGCCTGTTCCGTGACGTACTTTTCGTCTTCTCTTTTCAGCAAGGCGTAGACCTGACTGCTGGCTGAGGATTCCACGACCTGGATGATTTCTTCGATCCAGAAAAACTCCTTATACAACAAGGTGACCACCACCATGCCCCGCTGATTATGAGCCCCGCAATTGCTGATCTCTTTGGAACAGGGACAAAGCGTGCACACCGGGACCCCCACGCGAACGAGGAGTTCATGGTGATCTCCGTTCGTCTCGCCGAGATACTGGCAGTTATATTCCATAAGACTCAATACCTCGGACACGGGGGCCCGTTTCTTCATAAAATAAGGAAAGCTGATCTCCAGATTGGCGGCCCGTGCCTCGAGTGCATCTTTGATGGCATCGAGGATATCAAAGAATTTCTTTAGATTGAGATCTCCACAATACTGATTGAGTATCTCCACGAAGCGGCTCATGTGGGTACCCTTAAACCGGTGCGGCAGGTGGACATACATATTGATATCGGCCACCGTGGCCTGATTCCCGTTGGCCCGGTCCAGCACATTGACGGGATATCGAATGCCTTTTATACCCACCTTCTTAATATCGATATTTCTGTGGTCTCTCGTGCTTTGAATGTCTTTCATCCGATTCCATCCGTTCGTGAGTGGACTGGTCCGCCCGGTTTTCCCCCCAAGACGGCATGCTACTTCTTACCGGTAAGCCCCCTGGCATGTCAATTCAAAACCCCCTATTGTGTCCCTGCAACACTCCCCAAAAACGTGCTTGACGGTACAAATAGTTTTGTGGGAAGATCCGGTCGATTTGAAACGCCAGTGAAATAGGAGGAACCCATGGGTATAAACGTGGTGGACAAAATCGACGGACCGGTAAAGGTCAACAACGTGATCGTGAGTGTATCCGACAAGAGCGGTCTGGGGGAATTTATCCCTGCTCTGGTGGAGGCCAACCCGAACATTCAAATCTTTTCCACGGGGGGCACCTATGGCAAAATCGAGCAGATCCTGGGCGATGCCGCCCCCAATCACCTCACCCCGGTCAGTCAGTACACGGGACAGCCGGAGACGCAAGGGGGATTGGTCAAAACGCTTGATTTCAAGATTTATCTCGGCCTTCTTACGGAAAAATATAACCCGTCTCACCAGCAGGACCTGGAAAGAACCGGTGCCCTCCCGATAGACATGGTGATAGTCAATCTCTACCCCTTCGCGGCGACGGTTTCTCAAGCCGATGTGACCGTTGAAAAGGCCCGGGGCAATATTGACATCGGCGGGCCCTGTATGATACGGGCGTCGGCAAAAAACTTCATCCGGGTCGCCCCGGTGGTTGATCCCGGAGATTACGAGAAGATTATCGCGGAACTCAAGGGAAACGGCGCTCACACGTCACTGCAACTCCGCTTCGAACTGGCCCGAAAGGCCTTTGAACACACCGCCACATACGACAGGCACATCGCGGACTTCCTGGCCGGCCAGTCGATCGAAAACGTTGAACAGTGTTATCAAATAATGGAGGATTAGTCCCATGGCAGAAGACCTGAAAAAGATGTATAAAACCATTATGGATGATCATTTTCCGCCCCGCATGGAGGTTGCCTTCGTAGGCGATGACAACCGACAGACCCTCTTTTATGAAAAGGTCTCTTGGGTAGTGGAGGGAGTCCAAAAAGGACTTCGATACGGGGAAAACCCGGGTCAGGAGGCCGCGCTTTACAAACTGGTAAACGGCAACCTGGCGTTGGGGGAAGCCCGGAGCATCCAACCCGGCCGTTACCTCGCCTCCGACGTGGAACTTCTCCAATCGGGAAAACATCCGGGAAAAACCAACCTTACGGATGCGGACAATTGCCTGAACATTTTGAGATATTTTACGGACACGCCCACGGTGGTCATCGTCAAACACAACAACCCCTGCGGGGTGGCCAGGGCGAACACCCTGGAATCGGCATACCAAAAAGCCAACATGGCGGACCGGGTGGCGGCCTTCGGCGGGTGTATCGGGTTGAACCACGCCGTCGACAAGGCCACGGCGGAAGCCATCTGCGAGCAGTATGCCGAGGTCGTCGTCGCCCCTGATTTTGAACCCGGAGTCATGGATGTGTTCGCCAAGAAGAAGAACCTGCGCATTATCGGCATCCAAAACATGAACCGTCTGCAAACCTATGTGGGAGAGCGGGTCGTCGAGTTCAAGAGCCTCATTGACGGCGGGATCATCGCTCAATGGTCATTCGTCCCCGAAACACGGACCAAAGAAGATCTCAAGCCGGCCGAATCCGAATACAAAGGCCAAACATACCGTATAAAGCGGTCCCCCACCCCGCAAGAGTATGACGACATGCTGTTCGGATGGCTTGTGGAATCGGGTATTACCTCCAATTCGGTCATTTATGTCAAGGATCAAGTGACCGTAGGTATCGGCACCGGCGAACAAGATCGCGTCGGGGTTGCTGAAATCGCCAAGGAAAAGGCGTACCGCAAACTGGCGGACCGGTATTGCTTCGAAGAATTAAAGATCCCCTATAACAATCTCACCGACGAGGATCAAAAGCGGGCATTCGACGAACGGGTAGCTCAGGAAAAGGGCGGACTGGTCGGCGCCGCCATGGTGAGCGACGCCTTTTTCCCGTTTAGAGACGGGGTCGACGTGGGAATCCGAGAGGGGATTTCAGCGGTCATCCAACCAGGCGGATCCCTAAACGATTACCAGTCTATCGAGGCCTGTAACGAGTCCGACGTAACCATGGTGTATACCGGTCAGCGCAGCTTTAAGCACTAAGGGCTTGCCACCTGAATCATGCCTGAATCATGCCTGAATCATGCCTGAATCATGATCGATTCTCTCGATGACCACCTGCAGGCCCTGTATCGGTTAAGACGATTCGGCATCAAGCTTGGACTGGGGCCCATGTCCCGTCTCATGCAGGGCCTGGGAGACCCGCATCACCGATATGCCTGTATCCACGTAGCCGGAACCAACGGCAAAGGCTCTGTTGCGGCCTTTCTTTCTTCCATACTCTCTCGGGCCGGTTACACGGTCGGACTCTACACCTCTCCCCACCTGGTCCGCTTCAACGAACGCATTCAGATCAACGGTATGCCCATCTCAGACCGGGCAGTGATCGAGGCCGCGGAAGCCGTGGCCCGGATTTATACCCAGAGCGATCCGCCCACTTTCTTTGAGTGTGCCACGGCCATGGCCTTTTATCACTTCGCCCGCGAGGCGGTGGATTGGGCGGTCTTGGAAACCGGCATGGGGGGGCGCTATGATGCCACCAATGTGGTACGGCCCCGGGTCTGCGCCATTTCCAATATCGGCCTGGAACATACGGAATATCTGGGAACTCGGTTGGTGGACATCGCGGCGGAAAAGGCAGGCATCATCAAGCCCGGGGCCTGTGTCGTGACCGGTGTGCGCCAGAAAAAGGCGTTGGCGGTAATCGAAAAAGCGGCCGCCACAGCGGACGCGCCGTTGAGACGACTCGGAAAAGAGATAAAGGTCAGGCGAACCGGTGACGGTTTTCTCCAATACAGGGGCCCCCAAAAAGGCTGGACACGGCTGAGACTGGGCCTACCCGGCACCCATCAAGCCAAAAACGCGGGACTTGCGTTGGGTGCAGTGGAATTTCTGCAAGAACAGGGGCTGATCCTACCGGATCCCGCCATCTATTCGGGCCTTGCCGACGTTTCCTGGCCGGGACGATTGGAAATCATACCGGGGCCTCCAAGGATCATCCTGGACGGCGCCCACAATCCATCGGCCGTTGCCACCCTGGAAAGCTTCCTGCGCACACATACGTCTTCCGGCGGACTCACCCTGATCGCGGGCATCCTCCGGGACAAGGCATGGAAATCGATGTTGCGCCGACTGGCCGATGTTTGTGACCATCTGATACTAACCTGTCCCCAGTATGAACGGGCGGGGGACCCGGAAGAACAGGCCCGTTTTGTGAGTCATTACATTACAAACGTCAAGGCGATACCCAGGATCGCCGATGCCATTTCCTTTGCCATGAAGACCCTGCCCCCCGACGGCACCCTGTGCATCACCGGCTCTCTCTATACTGTGGGCGAGGCCAAGGCCTATCTGGCGCACAGCTGATCTCCAATTTGCCCGTTTTAAGGCAGCCCCTGGTTCCAGTTCCAGAGACCCGGTCGTTGTTTCAGGGCAACCGTCTTGGGTAAAGGTTCGACCAAGTGGACGAACAGGGTGTATCCGGCCTTTTTCAAGATCTCTTTTTTTGCGGTCAGATCCACCTGCCAGTTCGGAAAGACCCAGTAGTTGGCATCCGACTGTTTCACCCAACCTATCTCCTTCTTGGGGCTCATAAACGGTACCTCTTCAGCCATCTCTTGGCATCGAACGCGAGAGATACAAAGCGGCCAGTTGCCGGATATGACCACGCCCAATGGCAACGGGCTGGACGCGGGCATATTCACCACCTCGCCTTTTTCCAACTCCGGGCTGACCACCGCTCCCGAATACCCCAAAGCGGCCAATCGATTCACCGCCAGGGGATTGGCCAGGTTGCAAAAAGGGCCTGCCCAAAGCGTGAGGCCTGTGGTCCGGGCAAAGAGGGCCATCTGCCAAGGGGCGTTCAAAACAAACTGGGTTGCCCCTCGGTCCAACAACCACCTCACGGTATCCGTCACCCCTGTTTCGGTTTCCGGCCAAATAACCGGTGGCAACCACCACCAAATTTTCGGGACGGGGGTTCTCCGGCGGTCTTTCTCCGGTTTTTGCGGCACCCATAGACCGACCCCCTGTTTTAGCCCCTTTGCGGCCGACTGCCGGCGATAAACGGACAGCTCTTGAATCCTAGGCCTGTTTGGTAATGGTCGCCGCTTGGACTGCTTCCGTCTTTTTGTTTCATTCCTAGTTTCACGAGAGGCTTTGGCCGCCGGCTGGGCCTCAAGTTTTTTTTCCAGGTCCTCAATCCGTTCCTGAAGCGTCTCCATACGCCGGTCCACGAGAAATACCGCCGTGCCCTTCGGCGGGGTTTTCCCCGTCGATACCCTCAAATCGAATCGCCCCCTGGCGGGGATGACCTTTGTTACCCGATGCGTGGTATGCCACGGCTCATCTTCGTAACCGACCCGCAACACATCTCCGGACAGGATTTCAAATTGCGGTCTCACATACGGTCGGTTTTTCGTACCGCCGGTCTTTCCCAACAACAGGCCCGATCCGGTATGGACATCGGCCTTTACCGGATTTTGGGGCCGTTGCGGCAAGAAATTATAGTGGGTCCCCGGTCGACCCAGCGCCAGCGTGAGAAGCCCTAACGCCTCTTTCTTGGCCGACGGATCCCCGCCTTCATCTCTTAACATCCGGTAGGCCTTTACGGTATGGTACACGTAATGGGGCCCTTTCTTTCGGCCTTCGATCTTCCACGTCCGGATCTCCGGTATGGAGAGCAATACCTTGACCAGGACGTCCAGAGATAGATCATGGCAGGAGAAAAAACGCCGCTTCCGGCCTCTGTGGCTGTAATAGCGTCGGCAGGGCTGCACACAGCGGCCTCTCAACCCGCTTCTACCTCCCAAAAAACTGCTCCAATAGCACCTTCCCGACACCCCATAGCATAAGGCACCATGAACAAAGACTTCCAGGGACAGGTTTTCCGGACAGACCCCGGCCAGCGCTTTCAGCTCATCTACGTTGAGTTCTCTGGGCAGAACCACGCCGTCTACGTTCAAGGCCTGTTTGATGAGTTTCAAGGCGGCGCCGAAGCTTACATTGGCCAGGGTAGACAGATGTATCTCTCCCGAAAAGCCTACCCGGCGGGCCAGTTCGATAAAGGCCAGGTCCTGGACGATGATGCCGTGGGGACGGACCCGGGCGGTCAGAGACCGTAACGCCCGTTCAGCCGAATCGATTTCGTTCGACCTGAGCATGGCATTCAAGGCCACATACACCTTTGTTCCTTCCCGACGAGCCAATTGGGTCAGGGCCGTCAACTGTTTCACCGTAAAGTTCTTGGCTTCCATGCGGGCGGAAAATTCTTGGAGGCCCACGTAAACCCCATCCGCCCCGGCCGCAATAGCCGCCAGGAAAGCGGCCTTGTTGCCGGCCGGTGCGAGTATGGCGGGCCGGGCCGGATTATGAAAGTCGGTGGTCACAGACATATCGCTACCGGAGTTATACCTTGACTAGAACGGCAGGCAAGTATAAAGTACGGCGACACGATTGAAAACAGATCGGGCAGTAAACACGCGATCTCCGGAGCCTCTATGTACCAGGAAAACTACATGAATTCACTCCGAGCCGAGCTGGTGGAAATGGTGGCCGATTATCTGACCCCCATCGCCATGCGTTACGGATACAGTGAAGTGCCTCTGGAAGCCAACATCAAATGGCGACCGCAAGTGCTGGTCTTGGGCAACTACTCGTCGGGCAAATCGACGATGATCAACGAGTTCCTCAATGCCGACATTCAAGCCACCGGTCAGGCCCCAACGGACGATTCCTTCACCATCATCACCTGTGATCAGGCCCAGTTGGGCACGAACCCTATTCATGTGACCGAAGAACGGGACGGCAAGTTTCTGCTGAACAACCCGGAATACCCGTTTGAGGCCCTGAAAAAGCATGGTCAACGGTTTGCTTCCCATTTCCGGCTCAAGAAGGTCAACTCTCCCTTCCTGGAATCGATTGCACTCATCGATACGCCGGGAATGCTCGATAGCATTACGGAACGGGACCGAGGTTACAACTACCAGGAAGTCATCGGCGACCTGGCACAAATTGCGGACCTCGTGCTCATCGTTTTTGATCCCCACAAGGCCGGCACGGTGCGGGAGGCCTATATCAGTATTCGGGAGACTCTTCCCCGACACATATTTGAACATCAGCTCCTTTTTGTATTGAACCGGATCGACGAGTGCAGTTCGTTGACCGACCTGCTTCGCGTCTACGGAACGCTGTGCTGGAATCTGTCACAGATTACCGGACGCAAAGACATTC
The DNA here is from genome assembly GCA_964532395.1 of uncultured Desulfobacterales bacterium. Lineage (GTDB taxonomy): Bacteria > Desulfobacterota > Desulfobacteria > Desulfobacterales. Next base: position 26,560 of record CAZHHS010000005.1, read on the forward strand.
CCATGATTCACCTCACCTATTCTCCCCGGGCCATGGCCAGAAAAGGGGCCCAGGAGGGAGATACCGCTTATCTGGATCTCTTGGAAAACCAGCGGGACCAACTGAAAAAAGCCATATTGCAAGCCCCCCGTTATCGCCTGGACCACCTGGCGTCCTTTGTGGAAACCCACGGGGAACGGCTTTCCCATATGTTGGAGGCCTTACGCAACTACCGAAGGGCATCCATCGCTTTTCGCTTCAAATATGGATTCGCCGGATTTCTCATCAGCCTTTTGTTCGGGGGAACCTGCGCCTTTGCCATCACGGTCAGCCAGATCCTGGCAATGGACCAACGGATGCTCCTGGGCACCGGCGGCGTGGTGGCGCTGCTCTTTTTCATTTTTTGGCTCACCGTGCCCCTCAAGTTTTTCGGCAAACGGTTTCACCGAAATATGTTGAGAGATTTTGACAAGCTTACACCGCTTGACAATCAAACCCGTCGTGACTCGTGGAAGGCGATCCGAGATGTCGCTTTCGACTACGTTAAAAAAACCGCCGGACGGTTTTCACTCAATCAGGTGAAACAAGAATACGCCGTGGTATCCGAAGTCTGTGATAAGGGTTCCAAGGACATCAGGGAAGCCTTGAATGAATTGGCCCGCATCGGCGAAGAAAAATGGGGTGAGGAAGACGAACAAGAATCAAAGCAAGCAAAAGAGTCGGAAGGGGAATTCACGGAAGGGCAAAGACAAACCTCGGGAAGGTCTTCCGCCGGCTAATCGACAAGAATAGACAACACACGAGACAAGGGAGAGAAAAACCTATGGAGACGACAGAAACCACCGGAAACACCGTATCACGAAAAAAGATTGCCTTCCGTTTGCTTTATACCATCTTCTTCGTGATCGTTCTGGAGATCATCAAGATGATTATTCAGCTCTGCGTCCTCTTTCAATACGTATACCTTTTCATCACCACCGATTACAATCAACCGGTGAGAAACTTCTCGAATAAGGTCACCGTGTACGCCTACCGGCTCATGCGCTATGTAACCCTGAACGAAAACCTGAAACCCTTTCCGTTTCAGGAATTTCCCCAGGAAATGGATGCACCGGAAGCACGGGCGACATTTGAATAGGCCGGATCGACGAATCGATATCTTCGCCGGAGAACAAGAAAGGCGGCCCGCAGGCCGCCT